>NZ_JAMPQO010000003.1:0-223987 GCF_028482485.1 Providencia sp. PROV116
TCGAGAATTAAATAAATACACTATATACTAGTATAGTAATCACTTTATCGCTCCTCCCTATATAGTAAAAACCAACCCCCACTTCACATCTCCGGAGATGACACCATAATTTTCGAGTAATGTAATTATGCCCACGAAGACAATAAATGTACCAAAAAACATAAATACATAAATACATAAATACATAAATACATAAATACATAAATACATAAATACATAAATACATAAATACATCATTCATGTATATGTGAGTACGCTATTATACATAAAGATTAATTTAGCTTACATCTTGAATAGAGATAGCCGCACACAATCACTATTTGTCAAATGATTTAGATTGATTAAAATATTGAGGTAATCGCGTATTTAACGCACCCAAAAAGACTTAAATCTAAACAGTGCAATTATGATTTACTAACTTTAGCTTTGAACGACTAATTCAAACAAAAAACTGCACTAGGCAGGATATTTTCATCGTATTACCTCGCACTTCTACTGGTACAACATGCACATATTTTAATAAGGTTATATCCTGAAGCTTTAGCTGCTGCTATTGCATGTATAGCATTAAATAGGTTACCTAGGTAGAAACGATTTGAAGCCATCGGCATTTGTTTACAGCCAACTTTGTGTATTTTGTAATTACCTTTTGGTTCCATCGTCATCTGAATGTAATAGTTCATACATCTCCGCATTTACATTGTACAAAAGATTTATAACTTATGGACCGCCATCGAGGTATCGAACCCCGACTCTTAGTTTTGCTAAGACTAAATACTCTTCCAATTGAGTTAATGGCGGAATGATTTTACATCCAGTAGACCAATGCAAGCGAGGCTAAAAGCAGCCCTAAAATAGTTAGTACATTTTGCGTTAGTGATAAAATTCGTTGATAAAAGGTAGGTAAGTTCATAGGTGATCCCTTAGGAAATAAATCCTTTGGATACCGCATCTATTTTTAAAATAAAAACTCGCAACTGCAAGATTTGCTTCTATAGCAATGAGGTATGATGGCATAGCTATTGTAACACATAACTCTCTCACTGGGGGGATTGTAATGATATATAAAACAAAAAACCCCGCTTTTTGCAGGGTTTCATAATCTATATGTTATTTAAGCTAACGTCATATTAGATTTACAGAAAATACATTTAGCACCAGAAGGGTTACTTTTTGTTGCTTCAAAATGGTACCGTCTGTACTGAGCCCCTTTACAACAAGGGCATCTCATAAAGATATCGCCCTTAAAGCGCCACCACGTTTGCCGCAGCTGGGCCTTTTGCACCATTCTCTACTGAGAAGCTAACTTTTTGTCCTTCGTTCAGCGTTTTGAAGCTGTCGCTTTGAATTGCAGAGAAGTGTACGAACACATCTTTGCTACCATCAGCAGGAGAAATAAAGCCAAAGCCTTTAGATTCGTTAAACCATTTTACTAAACCAGTCATTGTATTAGACATATTGAATTCCTTTGAATTTTTAATTGTTGCCACATGGCATATAGGTTTGATTTTTATTCATACTTATGGAACTAATTAGGAGGAATTCACTACGAATGGTATCTATGGGATAACGCTAAACGGGGGAACTTTTCAAAACTTGCTTTCATAAATAGGTCTGTACTTCCAAACCGATAAGCACATTTACTCATACATCCTTACGTATAGCAAGGTTTTTTTATAGATACTACGATTATTTTAATAATCAATATGGATTTAACCATATATTCAATACAAGAATAGATCGATAACTCAATGATAAATAATTATTTTAAATCCCTATCAATTCATACATCAAATACAATTTAATAAAAGCCACGTAAAGCGCAGCCTTGTATTAGTAAAATGTGATTACGCTAGAATAGCGTTATCTTGTTGGCCCCATACAGAACCTATTATTACAGCTAGCAAATCCAGCTATCGCTTTATTAGAAAAGGTGTGACTAAATTTTGGGTGAGTCCATACATTTGGCTGGATATACAACCTTACTTTATTTCCAGTTGTATAATAGTAATAAGCTTGCTGAAAAAACTGATCGTAAGATGATGCCCATTCTGATTTATTAGAAACAGCACAGGCGACAATATCGCCACCATGATTCACTCCTTTCACACAAAAATAGCGTCCCCCTTCTATTTGTCCCGAACTGAAATTAACTAAAGTCACATCTGAATAATATTCAATTTTAGGGTCCAATGTGTCTATAGCAAATGCAGTCGGGGCAATTAATAAAAATACAGGGAATAAACTACTCAATCTCATACAATTCACTCAAATTTTACAGAAAACAAAGCCCCACCGAAGTGAGGCTCATAAGCTATTGACGTTGTAGTCATTCTTATCACAATATCAGCTATTTTACGATCGTAAAGTATTTTATTAAATCTGCTCTACATACCTATCTAATTCTAACTTTATATCCAACATCACCAACATTCCGTCAATAACCCCTCCGCTTTCTGAAGTTTTTTTCCTATGTGGGTATCTGAGCATTTATGGTCTCTAGCTAGCTGCATGAATGTTTTCCCAAGTAAATAATAATCCAGTAGCAAGTCATACATATGACTGTTCTTTTTATTTAATTGAGCCATACAGCTAGAAATAATCATTGCATCGTCGTCACAACATTGAGATCGAGATTTAACCTTATTGGGTATTAAACGACTAAAGCCTGCTGCTGTAGGATACCACTAAACTGACTCGACATGATTCGTAGCCCATGCTCCCCACATTTCTAGTACTTGTTGAATATTACGCATCCGTTACCTCGTATTAATTTGCGAGCTTTTGCCATCGGATTCAGCGTTAATACGTTTAGATATAGAAATGGCACCATCTGATTCTTTGGCGAGATTTGAAGTGCCTCTCTCTCTTGTTTTGTACATAGTCATTAATCGCCCATTTATCACAGCATGATTTTCAGCATTAACATCGGTAGAGTATTTTTTACTGTCGCGCGATAACATCCTAGGTACCTAGAAACCTCTGCCATATTTCCATATGTCCTAGGGATATCGCTCGTAGTACGGCTTTTAAACTCGAAAAAATAGGTAAATTCCCAGCACGAAGAAAACCGGGGCTTGGTAAGAAGAAATGTGCTTGGCTACTTTCAGAATCACTGTTTTGGGTAAGAAACAGACATTGCTAACAGCATTCTATGTGAATGAACGGGAAGTAGGCCAAAGTTAAAAAAGGGAATTTGATGAAGTAAATCACACTTTATTGTACCGTACATACCCATATTAAAATTGTGTGTTAACATTACACCCTGTAAGTACCTTTCAACTCAACCCGAGGCTTTGATGCTGGAGAATGTAATCATCCGATAATCAGCTTACCGACCTCTTCAGGCCGAACTGATTATCAATGCGCCGAAATCGAATGTGAACACCCCAGTGTGTTTGCAAGTTTTGCACATGATGATAAAACAGGTTCTTCAGTATGAATTTATCCCGTCAGGAACAACGTACCTTACACGTTCTCGCCAAAGGTGGCCGTATCGCGCACATCCGCGATGCGTCTGGCCGCATCACCGCCGTTGAATGCTACACCCGTGAAGGGATGTTGCTCAGCGACTGCACTCTTGCCACTTTCAAAAAACTCAAAACCAAAAAACTTATCAAGTCCGTAAACGGTCAGCCGTACCGCATCAACACCACCGGGCTGAATAATGTTCGCGCACAGCTTGATAACCGCTAAGAAGAGCATGATGGATATTAATACCCTTATTTCCGCATCCCGACACATCCAGCTGTCAGTGGAGGAAAGCAAAATCCCCTGGGATGAACCAGCCTTCAGCCAACGCATGCTGGCGAACCATTTATCGCAGGATCACGACTGGGCCAGCCGTAGACAGAGCGTCATTGAGCAGCAGGTGGAATGGATCGCAAACCAGTTATTACCTGGTGCACAAATCCTCGATCTCGGCTGCGGTCCCGGCTTTTATACCCACCGCTTAGCGGAGCTTGGATTTCACTGTACTGGCGTGGATTTCTCACCAGCATCCGTAAGCTGGGCCCGCCAGCAGGCGCAGAATGCCAATTTGAATATCGATTATGTTCAGCAGGATATCCGCGCATACTGGCCGGATAGGCCGTTCGATTTCATCATGATGACGTTTGGGGAACTGAATGTGTTCAGCACGGTGGATGCGAGCACCATCATCAGCCGCTGCGCCCTGTGGCTGCAGCCTAGTGGCCGGCTGCTCACTGAAGTCCATACTTTCGAAGAAGTTAAGCGCCAGGGAATGACTAAAGCAAGCTGGCAGCGCTGTCTGGACGGACTGTTTCTAGGCGTCCCTCATCTACTTCTGACGGAACATGGCTGGGATGAAGAAACGCAGACCAGCTCAACACAGTTCTGGGCCATAGAGGCAAACGGTCACACCACCCGATTCGGCAGCCAGATGACAGCCTGGCGCGATGACGAGTACGTCAGCCTGCTCGATAATGTCGGATTTACCCTGCTTCCTTCTCCAGAAAGCCACGACTGGCCAGTCAGCGAGACATTTGAGGGGAAACTATTTGCTCTGCTGGCTGAAAAAGCAAAAAACTCAGAGGAACTTCCTCTTAATACTCAATATAATAAAAGGAGTTCAGCATTGGATATCCCACGTATATTTACCATAAGTGAAAGCGAACACCGCATCCACAACCCGTTCACCGAAGAGAAGTACGCCACGCTAGGCCGCGTGCTGCGCATGAAGCCGGATACTCACATTCTTGACCTCGGCAGCGGCTCGGGGGAAATGCTTTGTACCTGGGCCCGGGATCACGCTATTACCGGGGTCGGCATCGATATGAGCCAGTTATTCAGCAAGCAGGCTAGACGCCGCGCGGAAAAACTCGGCGTCAGCAGCAGGGTGCAGTTCATACATAACGACGCCGCCGGGTATGTTGCAGAGGAGAAATTCGACGTGGTCGCCTGCATCGGCGCAACATGGATTGCTGGTGGGTTTGCTGGGACCGTCGGGCTGCTAGCTCAGAGCTTGAAACCGGGCGGATTCATGCTTATCGGCGAACCCTACTGGCGTCAGCTACCCGAGACCGATGAGATAGCGCAGGCCTGTGGTGTCAGCACGATAGCTGATTTACTGACGTTGCCAGGGCTTGTCAGCGCGTTCGACGGTCTCGGCTATGACGTGGTGGAAATGGTACTGGCAGATCAGGAAGGCTGGGACCGGTATGAGGCCGCGAAATGGCTGACCATGCGCCGTTGGCTGGAAGCCAACCCTGACGACAGCTTCGCGGCGGAAATCAGGGTCGAGCTAACGGTCTCGCCGAAACGTCACGTGACCTACGCGCGGGAATACTTTGGCTGGGGCGTATTCGCGCTCATCGCTAGGTAACAATAGACTCCCAGTATTTCTTTCTGGAAATACTGGGATATCCTCTTTGCATTGAACAGATGCATTGATCTGCTCCCTATAAACTGGCTCACGTAGGATACAAGCTATGTCTGCTGTTAGCACTAAACAGCCAATATACAGAAACACAAGAAAATGATTTGAGCGATGAATAAATATTATTTATCGTTGTTTTTTCTGATCCTACGGTGCATTTTTCAATCAAATAGTTAATACAATCCAAACAATTTTTCGAAATACTACCTTTGATAAATACTGAAACTATCAACAATTTTTAACTTCGGCATAAAAATCAATGACAGGTCTCAAGTAATGACCAACAACTCAAAATGAGAATTTAATATCAGAGCTAAAATCGTAATAAGCCACTATAATAAAGATGGATATCGTGAACAATCAGGAATGATTTCTATATGAATTTTTATGGGATAGATTATTTACAAGCGCAGTCTAATATAAATGATTACTTGAAATATATTGTTATTTTTGGAACTTTATTTACTTTAATTGTTTTTTTCATCCTATATATGCGTCATCGCCTACAAACTAAATATCGGGATTTAACGATCATCGCCTTCTTATTCTTACTCTTCATTTTAGGTATTCAGTATCAAGATTATACCGACAGTCAAAATATACACTCAAAATCATCCCAAATGGTTAATTTCGTAAGGTTATTATCAAAAGAAAAAGGTGTAGATATAAATTCTATATTTTCTAACTCTGTACAATTATCCGATGGCATCATCATTAAAATTGATGACCGATATTATCGTATTCACTTAAGCTTAGATCAACAAACTTACAGCTTAGAAAAAGTTTGGCTAACAAATCCCGAAATTAAAATCATAAAAAATAAGGCATAAAATGATTATTTATACACCTATTATTATAAAACTTGGATTGGGGATTCTATGTCTGATTGTTCAAATAAACCTCATGGGCAAAGGGAATTTAGCCCCCTCATCCGCAATGGATCAAGTTCAAAACTATGTTCTAGGCGGCATTATCGGTGGAGTCATTTACAATGAATCAATAACAATACTGCAATTTATACTAGTGTTAATCATCTGGACTTTGCTTGTTTTTGCTCTTAAATTTTTAAAAGAGAACAATCCATTCATTAAACGAATTATTGATGGTAAACCTATAACCTTGGTGCATAATGGCAGCGTTAATGTTAAAGAATGTCTAAAAAATGGTGTTTCCGCTAATGATTTGATGTTCAAACTAAGATCAAATGGCATTTACGAAATAGAGCAGCTAAAACGCGTTGTTCTCGAACAGAATGGGCAATTGACCATTATCCAAAGTGGCGATGAAAATATACGTTATCCAATTATAGTGGATGGCTTAGCTAACCATGATCTACTTGAAATCATCGACAAAGACATTAAGTGGTTAGAAGACAATATATCGAAACAAGGTTTCAGTAAAATTAGTGAAGTGTATTTAGGTGAGTATTTGTCTGGTAGGATTAATTTATATGGATATGAAAAAAAGAATAACGCTGATTAAGTTAGATTCACACCTTGTATAGCAATGACAGAACGCTTACCGCTTTTGGTATTAGGCAGCCATTAACTCAGGGCTGCCATTGGTAATAAGTTATCGTTAAATCAGTTTATAATATCTAGTTTCAGCCCGAACTTCTCCAACTCATCCAACCAAATATTCAATGTAACCGTCTTTTCGTTCATATATTGACTTTTGTTATAAACCGCCATCACTCCCGTCATGATATGCCCAACCAACTGTTCAACAACGTGAGGTGGTTGTCCTAAATCATTTAGATATGCTGAAAATGTTCTTCGCAAGTCATGAGCAGTCCAATGTTCAGAGTGACCAGTTCTACGCCATAATATCCGACAAAATGTGCTCACATTTGATGCTTATTTCAGTTCGCCTAACTCGTAACTATCTTTAGGTCCTTTGAAAGATTGAAGCTATGTCGCCACCCTATCCGGGATAGGTCTATAGATTTTATTTCCTTCCTTGCTATTTTGAGCTGGCACTATCCAGACTTTATCGTCCAGATCCCATTCGCGCCATGTGCTAAGCCTAACTTCTTGGGTTCTTGAGCCAAGAATTAATAATAAAATAAGTAGTTTTTTATAATATTAAGCAATGCGTTGATGATTATTAAGCGCCTCAAGTAAAGTTCTTAATTCATTATTCGTTAAAACACGCTCTCGCTTCTGCTTTTTCTTACCTACATCAGAAACGCTAAGTAATGATAAAACATCACTTTTAGCATACTCTCGAATCGAACAATATTTTAAAGCCTGCTTCGAGTCTAAAAGTAAGTTACCAGCCGCGACGGGACCTGTATCTTTCATTCTATCAAAGCATGCAATCCAATCTTTTGTTGTTGCCTCTTCGACAGGGAGGTCACCTATATAAGGATAAATATTTTTCTTATACTTCTTACGCAGCATTTCAAAATCTTTTCTGTGATATGCTGCATATTCAGTGAGCCAGTACTCTATAACATCCTTAATTGTTATTTTAACATCCGCGTTTTCTTCACCTAGTTTTATATGTTTTGGGTCATGTCCTGAAGCCAAAATAGCTCTAAGCTGGTCCTGCTTGTCTCGCGCCTGTTTAAGCGATAAATCAGGATATTACCCTATTATTATCCTACTTAACTTACCTCCAAATCGATAAGAGTATAACCATGAGATAGAACCTTTTTTGCTTACTAGTATCGAAAGCCCCCAACCATCTGCTATCATTACCAGCTTAGAGATTTCTTTACCATGAATGTTTTTTAGCTTTTTGTCTGTGAGTTTATTAATTTCTGACATATCAGTCTTATCCAATGTCTAGAATCTTATACAAAGTCTTATACACGAGTCAGTATAAGACTGGGTTAATTCAGAAACAACGAGAACGACAAAAAACCAAAAAGCATATATTTTTCAAAAATTTAAATAACGATCAGAAACAAGAAAGAACAACCGAGAATGACAACCAATAAAGAACAGTACAACTTAAACAAGTTGCAAAAAAGAATTCGCCGTGATGTTGGCCAAGCAATCGCTGACTTTAACATGATAGAAGACGGTGACCGGATAATGGTTTGCTTGTCTGGAGGTAAAGATAGTTACACACTGCTTTCTATCCTGCAAAGTTTGCAAAAAAGTGCCCCTATCCAATTTTCATTAGTTGCGGTTAATTTGGACCAAAAACAACCTGGCTTCCCTGAGCATATTTTACCTGCATACCTTGATAACCTTGGTGTGGAGTACAAAATTGTTGAAGAAAATACCTATGGGATCGTAAAGGAAAAAATTCCGGAAGGGAAAACAACTTGCTCATTGTGCTCTCGTTTACGACGTGGAATTCTGTATCGTACAGCAACTGAATTAGGTGCAACTAAAATTGCACTTGGTCACCACCGTGATGATATTTTACAGACCATGTTCCTAAATATGTTTTATGGCGGTAAGTTAAAAGGCATGCCTCCTAAATTAATGAGCGATGACGGAAAACACATTGTTATCCGCCCACTCGCTTACTGCCGAGAAAAAGATATTGAGCGCTTTGCACAGGCTAAAGAATTTCCAATTATCCCTTGTAATCTATGTGGCTCTCAACCAAATCTGCAACGTCAAGTTATTAAAGAGATGCTACGTGATTGGGATAAGCGTTATCCTGGCCGTATCGAAACAATGTTCCGCGCCACTCAAAACATTGTGCCGTCTCATTTATGTGATACCGAATTATTTGATTTCAAGAATATTTCTCATGGAGATGAAGTTATCAATGGCGGTGACCTTGCGTTTGACAAAGAAGAGCTGCCTCTCCAACCTTTTATAGAGGAAGATGATAAGCCCGACTTTGCAGCTGAACGCCTTGATATTATTGAAGTTAAATAATATTTATTAATACCCCCCCTCGTTTGGAGGTTATTTTTTGCTCGGATTTAATGCAAAAAAAAGCCGATGTAAATTACATCGGCATTACAGTGGTCAATTATTCTGTATAAGAACTCAATATGAGAAAAACTACAATTATGGAGCACAACGTTCATCGCTCAACGTTGCATTCACCTGCAGGACTAATACTGCACTAAAACCTCAGTAGTTTTATTGATTTATCTCAAACTAGGTCCGGTTATAACAAATAAGTCATCAATATTAGAGCCATCGGCTTTTTCTTAGCCACCACAAGACAGTTGCAATTAAAACGGCTAATAGAACGCAAAAGACACTAAAGGCAAAACGGAATTCATTACCGGGGATCCCCCCTAAATTCACACCAAACAAACCCGTTAAAAACGTTGTTGGTAAGAATATCATGGCCATTAATGACATTGTATAAATACGCCGGTTCATCATTTCAGTCATCATATTCGTTATCTCATCAGAAATAATCGCTGTACGTGCTATAAATCCATCGAGATCTTCAATGCAACGCCCTAACCGGTCAGAAATCTCTTGAATTCGACGACGATTAGTTTCATCTAACCAAAGTAATTTTTCCGTTGTTAAGCGAGAAAACATATCTCGTTGTGGAGCCATATAACGGCGGATTACAATAATTTGCTTACGGAGTAATGCAAATTCTCCTCTATCAGGAATTTGGCCATTTAATATGGAGTCTTCCATATCAATTAAACGCTCATGCAAAGAATCTGTAAAATCACTTATTTCATCTGTAATAGAATCAGCAACCTCTACTAGCCAATCACCTGTGCTTTGCGCACCTACTCCCTGTTTTAAGTCATCAATAACAGAGTCTAAAGAGTTTACTTTTCGGTGACGGCTAGAAATAATTACCCGGTTATTAATAAATACTCGAAATGCAACTAATTGCTCAGGCCGCTGGCCAGTATTAGTATTTAAAGTTTGCAATGTTAATAAAATACCATCACCAACACGTATCAAACGCCAACGCCCTGAATGCCCTGATAGCGCAGACTTAACTTGGTCATTAAAGAGGTCTGATTGCTGAATCCAATTAAAACTTTGAGGATCTTTATAATCATAATGAAGCCAGAACGGAGACTGCTGGCTCGCACTCGCATTCACATCAATGGGTAGTAATCCACCGTCTCCATTTAACTGAAATGCATGTACAGGATTTGAATTTTGGAATAAAGAACCATAAATCAGCCCCATGCAATATCTCCCTTTTATAATCAATACGGTATTTGTAGTCGAATAAATAATTCTTTGCAATTATTTAAAGAATCACTTCCACAATACATGAATAAAACAACAAAGAAAAAAGAATGAGATTAACATCTTATAAAAACAGACAATTCCTCATAAATCACAAAATATCGCCATTTTTGCTAAATAAAACCACATAATTGACACAAATGAGCAATAAAATTTACGATGAGTTTTTTATTATAAAAAGGTAGTGTTTATTCCTTTTTTGGTCCTCCTTCCCATTCTCCAGAGGAAGGAGCTTTTTTCTTTTTGTCAGAAAAAACAGCCCACAACATGTGCAGGCTGAGATCTTTTTTAATGTTTAATAATATAAAAGCTATGGCTATATGCGACATCTTCAGGGTTGTTAATCGGGTAACCTTTTAGCCAAGGCTTAATTAGGCGTGCATTGGTATATTGATAAATAGGTGCGATTGGCGCTTCTTTTGCAATGATAGCTTCTGCATTATTATAATAACGGTTGCGTAATTGCGCATTTGTTTCAATACTCGCCGATGCGATAACCTCATCATATATAGGGTTGTTGAATTTTGGTATATTACCACTATGCTGAGAAGTGAGCAGAGACAAGAAGGTTGAAGGCTCATTAAAATCCCCTATCCATGATGCGCGTATAACATCAAAATTTCCTGTATTACGGCTATCTATATAGGTTTTCCATTCTTGATTAACTAGTTTGACCTCAGCACCTAGCTTTTTCTTCCACATAGAAGCAATTGCTATAGCAATTTTTTGATGGTTTTCTGAACTATTGTATAATAACGTTAATTCTAATGGGTGATTTGGACCAAAACCAGCTTGTTGTAATAACACTTTTGCTCGCTGGTCTAACTCTTTTTGTGAATAGCTATTATAAAGCCCTTTTTCAGGCTTAAAGCCATCAGTGACATCAGGAGTAAAATAATTTGCGGGCTTCTCCCCTGTACCTAATACCTTATTCGCAATTAATTGGCGGTCAATCGCCATGGATAATGCTTTTCTAACACGAACGTCATCTGTTGGTGCACGTTGAGTATTAAAAGCATAGTAATATGTCCCTAATTGGTCTGGTGTAAAGACTTCATTAGGAATATCTTTTAACAATTTTTGATAGCGTTGTTTTGGAAATGATTCGGTAATATCTAGGTCGCCCGCTAAATAACGATTAGTTGCATGAGACTCTTGGTTAATCGGGACAAAAGTGACTTTAGTGATGACTGTATTTTGATGATCCCAATAATTTTTATTTGGTACCAAAACAATTTTTTCATTGACCACTCTGTCAGATAAAACAAAAGCGCCATTTCCAACTAAATTTCCGGCTTTTATCCAGTCATTACCAAACTTTTCAACGGTTTTTTGGTGAACAGGAAATAAACTAAAGTTAGCCGTTAACGAAGGAAAATAAGGTACCGGCTTATTTAGAGTAATCTTTAGTGTGTGCGTATCAACCGCTTCAACACCTAGTTGCTCAACTGGCAATTTACCATCAATAATATCTTGCGCATTGTTAATGCCTGCTAGTGCTGCAAACCAAGCAAATGGTGATGTTGTTCCAGATGAAACAAGTCGCTGCCAGCTATAAACAAAATCTTGAGCCGTGACAGGGTCACCGTTTGACCAATGTGCGTCAGATCTCAGTGTAAATGTCCAAATACGATTATCAGCCGTATCCCAGCGTTGAGCTACTCCAGGGATCGGCTTTCCATGATCATCTTGGTTAACCAGCCCTTCAAATAAGTCACGCATGACTTGCGCTTCTGTTAACCCCACTGATTTTACTGGATCCAAAGATGCGGGTTCGTCTTTTAAATGTCGTGTAACTTCTTGGTTTTCAGCTAAAACTGTGCCTGTAGGTATCACGGCACTAATAGCTGGTGTAGTAACAAAGACTGAAGAAATCAAAATCGCTAAAGATGTAAATGAATGTTTATGCATTATATTTTCTATCTTGTTAATATAAATAAAGTTAACTAAAAGCCTAGTTAAATGATTTCAAATGAAGATGCTATTATTAACAACGTTACTGCATTTACTGATTAAGTTTCATTTCGGTAATTTTAATGTTGGAAAAATCCACTATAACAATAAAAACATAAGCTTATGATGTAAAAAACCATATCTAACATGGGTAATATCAAGTCGTAATTACTCTGTAGTTTATCTTAATTTATCATATGCTTTCATATTTTAAATATCCACATTTCTCGTGTAATTAATTGATTTCCTAACTTAAATATACATAAATTAATACTCATATTATAGAACCATAACCCTATCTCTATCATTTTTCAGGTAATTAAATAATGACTCAAGAAACCAATACAGACCGATTTCCTTTTGTTACACTTCATAGGTCAGTTTAAAAAAGTGCATAACAAAAAACGCAAGCATTGATAAAGCTTAGTAGTTATATAATGATGATGCACCATACTGTAATAAAAAGTAGGTAAAATTATCTTGTTTTGCCCCATATAGGACTCAAGGTAAGAGATAAAGTTTCCGTATAAAATTTGGTCATTAGTACAATGTAAAACTCAGCGCTGTTAACTGCCCATTAAAAAACCTTAATCGCAAAGATTTTTTATTAGGAGATAGATTAAGTTATCAGTGACTCACTTTATGAACGGGAGAAAAATTCATGTCACAGACAGTTAAATTAAAAGGTAATGACATCACAGTTAATGGTGTATTTTTACAAGCGGGCTCAAAAGCTAAATCTTTCACACTTGTCACCAAAGATCTCAGCGAAGCAACGCTAGAAACCTATGAAGGTAAACGAAAAGTTTTAAATATTTTTCCAAGTGTAGACACTGGCGTATGTGCCGCATCTGTTCGCAAATTTAACAAACTCGCAAACGATTTGGATAACACGGTTGTGTTATGCATTTCTGCTGACCTACCTTTCGCACAAGCGCGTTTTTGTGGTGCAGAAGGTTTAGATAATGTCGTTACGCTATCTTCTTTCCGTAGCGGCTCGTTTGCGAATGACTATGGTGTTGATATTGCTAGTGGCCCATTAAAAGGCTTGAACGCTCGTTCCGTTGTTGTTTTAGATGAAAACAATAACGTTATTTATAGCCAATTAGTTCCTGAAATAACTGAAGAACCTGATTACGACAGCGCATTAAATAGTTTGAAATAAGCTTTTGTCATATTTAGTTCACTGTAGTTAACAATAAAGCGGGAATTTCCCGCTTTATTGAATAATATAAACACCACTCTAATCTACGTGAGCCCAATACAATGGTTGGTGGTTCTTTGCATTAACAACATTCGCAAATAACTTGTTGTCACTCATTATAGAAATCAAAGTATGAGAGAGCGTACTCAATACTTTTAAGGCTTGGTCCTGGGTAACAGGGCAGCAAGATGTCAAAATATCAATAATGAGGTCTCGAGGCTTATGGCCATTTTTTACCAGCGCCTCCCACGTAAAACGATTTTTCTTCGCTAAATATTTTACTGCAGCTTTATTCATCAGATAAAGTTCGGCGGCTGAGGCGGCAGACTCAAACATATCATTTTTATAATGGCTCTGGCTCATGTATTCGCGTAGCTTACGATTTACAACGAAATTAATAGTGAATTGATCCATGGCAACTCCTTGTAGGCTGAAACCCATCAGATGAGATTACGATACCCTAAAACAGCAGCTGTCTTTGTTATATAGCAGGAAAATTCACCAATTAGCAATAGTATTAGCAGGGTTTTGCCATATCAAACACAAGATAAAAAAGATACGTCTTTAAAATAACATTGAGTCAATGCCCCATTTTCATAGACTTCATCCATTGTTCGCACTACATCTTGGCAATACTTATTCAAACCGTCTTCCGGTATTGTTGTTGCTGTGCCAGAGCCACTTAAAACCAGCCCTATTATTGCGAATACGTAAGTTATTCTTTTATACATTTAATTTAATTTTGCTCTTTTTTCGTATTAAGGCCATATTCTCTCAATTTATTGGCAATTGCCGTATGAGAAATATCCAAACGTTTAGCTAATTTACGGGTACTCGGATAATCGCGATATAAACGTGCTAATACCGATGCTTCATAACGTTTAGTGATTTCATCTAGCGAGCCATTGAGTGAATCTAAAGCGAGTGCGGGGGTATTAACTACATCAGGTAATTGGATATTATCTGCATCTAATATATTGCCATTAAGTTGCGTTAACCCTTGATAAAGAGCATTTCTCAGTTGCCTTATATTACCCGGCCAATAATAACTACTTAAATATTCTATCAACGAAGGTGCCAATTTAGGTTCAGCAATATGAAGCTCTTTGGAAAAACTGGCGACAAATGTTTTGGTCAGCGGTTGAATATCTTCTTTACGTTCACGCAATGGAGGAATAGTTAATGTCAGTACATTCAAACGATAGTAAAGATCCTCTCTGAATTTCTTTTCGGCAACCAATTCAGGTAAATTTTTCTGTGTTGCACAAATCACACGAACGTTCACCTTAACTTCTTTTTCTTCCCCAACACGCCTAAATGTTCCATCATTTAAAAAACGTAATAACTTAATTTGCATTTGTGGCGACATTTCAGCAATTTCATCAAGCAACACCGTTCCGCCGTTGGCTTGTTCAAAAAAACCCTTTTTGCCTTCAACTGCATTTGGATAGGCACCCGCTGCATAACCAAATAATTCACTTTCTACGACATCATCCGGCATCGAAGCACAATTTAAGCCTAAAAACGGTTCTTTTCCTCTCGCACTATGCAAGTGACAAGCTTTTGCTAAGATATCTTTCCCAGTCCCCGTTTCACCGACAAGTAATAATGGCTCATCCAGCATAGCAATACGTTTGGCTCGTTCAACCACATTTACCATGACAGGGCTAACAGCAATAATTTGTTCAAAACCGCTGCCATCCGCCTCAATAACTTGTTGGCGTTGCTTATCTAAAATTGCAGCTGATTTCAACAGTAATACTGCTCCTGTACAATGGGATTTACCATTTTCATCAGCCAAAATAATAGGTGTTACTTGCATCAAATAGTCTTGGCCTTTAATGACAACTTTCTCGGTGTACGCCTCTGGAGACTCCCGTTCAAACCAACGTACTAGCCCTTGACTACCAACTAGCTGTGAAAAGGTTTTTTCTCGAATTTTAGCCTCATCATAACCAAATAACTGCAATGTCATTGGGTTAATCAACTCAATATTTAGCTTGTTGTCTATGGATAAAACAGGTTCTGGAAATGAGTTTAAGAGCGCCCAAACGGCTTTATGTTCTCTTTCTGAAGGCATAAAATAAATTCGGCGAACATCAATAACACCATTAATACGGCGTATTTCTGCCATCAATGTGCTGAATACCTGAAAATCTACAGGTGTAAAGTTGAGGTAAATCCTACGTTGAGGAGAGATTTCAATACCTTTTAAATCAATATTTTGTAGAACTAAAAGATCAAGTAATTCACGCGTTAAACCGATACGGTCTTGGCAGGTCACTTCGAGGCGCATAGGTAAGAACCTTCATCAAAAAAGCCGAGAGAATAAAGGTATTTTAGCCTTAAACATTAAGGGAATACAGTGTTTGTGTCACAAATTGTTGACAGCTTGTAAGCTTTATAGCATCAACAAATAAAATCACGGTTTTTCTTTATTTTTTAAGGCTTGAAATAAGAATAAACACATTAATCAATAAATGATGCTGCAGAGTGAGCAAAAACTGTCAACTCACCCTGCCAATGCTATTGTTTTACACTTTTTCTTTTTTACTGGGGATGACATTTTTTAACTGGCCAATTAACTGATGGCGAAAATCGGCTAAACGAGGCTTGTTTTCTATCCAAGGTAGTGGTCGACATAATTCCATCGCTTTAATACCTAAACGCGCAGTTAACAAGCCGGCTCCAATACCTTGTGCTGCTCGTGTTGATAACCGTGCGGTAATGTCTTGAGATAGCCAATCCATCCCCACTTCACGAATTAATTCAGACGCACCCGCAAAGGCAATATTAATGAGCACCATGCGAAATAGCCGAATTCGGCTATAATAACCGAGTTCAATACCATAGATTGCCGCGATCCGATTAATTAGGCGAATATTTCGCCAAGCAATAAATGCCATATCTACCAGTGCTAGCGGGCTCACCGCAATCATGATGGCCGATTCTGCGGAACAACGACTAATTTCTTTGCGAGCTTGTTCATCAAGGATAGGCTGAACCATTCTACTATACAATTCAACAACTTCCCTATCATTATGAGAGTCATGAAGAGTGGCTTGCCAATTAGCAATTGCAGGATGTTGCATCGATAACGCAGATTGTTTAGCCAGTTTTTCACAAAAAGCCTTTCCTTGCCCCATACCATGACTGTGCAATAATTCGCGAGCAAAGTCCCGTTCCTCCGCACGTTCTCTCAGGCGATACAACCGCCGCCATTCGCCAACAACAGACCCAACACCCGCCACAACGATTAAACCGCCCGCGGCAGCGACACCTAACGCAGTCCAGTCTTGTGTTACCCATGATTGGTGGATCCAAACGCCGAGCTGAGCAACAACACTGACCCCAAAAATTCCCGCAGCCGCGCCAACTAATTTTCGCCAAAAACTCCGTTTTGGTTTTAACGCTTCGTTAATCAGGCTTTCAACCTCACCTTCTTGGTTGTCCTGCTCCGTTTCCAAAGACACTGGTGTAAATTTTTCAAGTTCACGTTCATCAAAAACTTGGGCTTTTTTTAGCGATTCTTTCGTCTTATTTTCACTATGTTCAGCAAAATCTAAACGCTGTTTTAAGGGTTCATTCATTTCAGTTTATCTCCCAACAAAAATTCAAGCGCACTGTCCATACGAATGTGTGGCAATGGTTGATCCATTGGCGTTGGCCTTGGTCTGAAATCTTCAAATTGAAAACCTTGAGTTTGCCAGAATTGTTCATTCGGCAAGCGTTTTGGCACTTCCCCTGGGTAAAACATTAACGGTTGACCATCACTTAGCCGATTCCCTTTTAACGCAGGTAATTTTTCACCTTTATAGTCTACCAGACCACTTTCGGTGGCTTGTATTGATGCTAGACCCACACAATCCATGCTGATCCCCTCAAACGCAGCATGCTGCCATGCCTCTTGCACTAGTTGTTGCAACAAAGCCACTAAATTTGCATGTTGGTCTGGTGTTACGTGATCTGACTTACTTGCGGCAAAGAGTAATTTATCAATACAAGGTGAAAATAAACGCCTCAGTAGTGTGCGCTTTCCATAATGAAAACTACGCATTAATTGCGTTAATGCCATTCTCATATCATTAAAAGCATCAACACCACTATTTAGCGGTTGTAAGCAATCAACTAACACAATTTGTCGGTCAAAACGTTGGAAATAATCACGATAAAAGCCCTTTACAACATGCTCACAATAATATTGATAACGTTGCTGTAGTGCGCCAATATTGGTGTTTTTACCTGCCTGTGCGAGCTTTTTGTCGCCATATTTGGCCACATTCGGCCATGGGAAAAATTGCAGAGCCGGCGCTCCTGCTAATTCAGCGGGTAAAACGAAACGTCCTGGTTGAATAAAGTGCTGCCCTTGGGCCTTGCATTCCACTAAATACTGAGTGTAAGCAGCTGCAATTTCAGCAAGCAAATTTTCATCAACTGGCGCTAAAGGGTCACATTTTTCACACAATGCCACCCACGGCTGGGCTAAATGTGCGCGTTCTCCCTTGATTAAGGTGTTCATTTGTTCAGACCACGCTAAATAATTTAAATCTAGCATGGGTAAATCCAACAACCATTCACCGGGGTAATCGACAATCTCTAAGTATAATGATGAGTTATCAACAAAATGGCGCAAAAAAGAGTCTTCTGAACGGTAATGTAATTTAAGGCGTATTTCACTGACTCCCCTTGTTGGTGTTGGCCATTTCGGGGGCTCCCCATAAAGTGAGGCAATACCTTCATCATACGCAAAACGCGGTACTGACAAATCACGATGAGGTATCCGTTTAACACCTAATAACCGCTTATCTCGCGCAGCAGAAAATAAAGGCAGCCGCGCTCCGGCATTAACATTCAATAGTTGATTCACCAGTGAAGTAATAAATGCGGTTTTTCCACTACGGCTAAGCCCTGTTACTGCGAGCCTAACATGACGATCAACACTTCTATTCATCAAATCCGTTAATTCACTGTGCAGTCGTTTCATGCTCCTCCCAAGACTTATCCTTTCAATTTAAACCCATTTTACGTCATATTGCGTACTATAATTTAGCATAAAACAAATTGTATTAGGTTAACCGTTTAATAAGTACATTGAGCAACCATTTACTCGTCAATAATTTAATGATTTTACCTACGACTCCCGCTGGGCCATATGTCATAAGTAATACCGCGGCGATTCGAATACCTTTTTGTAGAATAAGTTTCTTTGCAAATTTTTTGATTCGATAACGAACGTTATTTGCCATATGTCACTCACTTATTGATAAAAAACAAAAGGGATTTGGTTTTGAAACCTAATCCCTTATCATGTGATGGCGATACGATTTGCTATAGATTTCGAAATTTACTGTTCACTGTATAAGTATCTGAAGTAACGTATCTTTCAATCTGGCGTAACTTCATTTCACCGGATTTTAATTGTGTATCAATTTGGTTAATAAGACTACTCACTTCTGGGCCAATATCTTTCTGTGAACGGTAGCCACTTGGTGCCGCTTCGACAACAAAGCACATCACAATGTACAAAATCAAAGTAATACCAAAGCTTACAAATAAGGCTAATACGGTTAATGCTCTGACCAAAGCAACCGGAAGTTCTAAGTACTCAGCAATACCCGAACACACACCACCGAACACACGTCTATCCGTTAAACGATAAAGTTTGCGGTTGCGAAATTGAGTCATTATTTTTGCCTCCAATTTGGGTGTTCTGCATCCAAAATATCTTCAAGCGTTTTAATGCGTTGCTGCATCTGTGATGCTTGCTCTGCTAATTGCATCAAACGTTGTACTTCATTTTCAGTTAGCTGACTCCCCTGCCCATTATTTTTTTTGCTGTAATGTAGCCACAGCCAAATAGGCAGAATAAAAATGAGAAAAATAATTAATACGAGAGACAGAAAAACGTAGCCCATCACATATCCTTATACATATGGTTAACCTATCTATGGCACTGATACGATATTGCTAACGTACCAGTGCATCAAAATAACTGTTACTGATCTTTATTGATTTTAGCTTTAAGCGCCGCTAATTGCGCGCTTATTTCATCGTCTGCTTTTAACTCTGCAAACTGTTGATCCAGTGATTTTTGTTTACCAATACCATAACTTTGAGCTTCACCTTCCATATGGTCTATACGGCGCTCAAACTGTTCAAAACGAGCCATTGCTTCATCCAGTTTGCCACTATCCAGTTGGCGACGAACATTACGACTAGATTGTGCTGCTTCCATACGAACAACCATTGATTGCTGTTTCGCACGCGTTTCTTGCAGTTTGTTTTCTAATTCAGTGATTTCACCTTTTAAACGGGTCAAGGTTTCATCAACAATAATCAGCTCGTGTTTTAAGGTATCGACCATTGCACTCACTTTTTGCTTTTCAATCAGTGCTGCACGCGCTAAATCTTCTTTATCTTTCACCAGTGCTAATTCTGCTTTTTCTTGCCAATCAGCAACTTGTTTTTCGCCCATTTCAATACGGCGCTCTAAGCCTTTCTTTTCAGCTAAAGTGCGTGCTGATGTAGAACGGATTTCAACTAGCATGTCTTCCATTTCTTGAATCATCAGACGGATCATTTTTTGCGGATCTTCTGCTTTGTCTAACAAAGAAGCGATGTTTGCATTAATGATATCGGCAAAACGTGAAAAAATACCCATTATTTATATCCCCTTGATGGATTTAATCATTCTGTAGCGCCTCGACCTGATTTGGCTTCCAACCCATACCTGACGCTCCGTTAGTCAAACAACAAATAGCATGTTGTATTTAGCTATTGCAATTCACATATTGCAACTCACGTGCCAACTTTAAACAAAAATTCATATCATAATGATTTTAAATAAAATAATTATAAACTTTCTCTAAAATTCATTTTAGTTTATAGTTAAAATATCGGTATTTCCAACCAACTATTGGTAAAAAAAACCATGAAAGAAACTAATGAACCTATTCTTGGCGTTTCAAGTAATTTTCTCGATGTACTCGAACAAGCTTCTGAACTTGCTCAGCTCAATAAACCTGTTTTGGTTATCGGCGAACGCGGTACGGGTAAAGAACTTATTGCAGATAGACTTCATTACCTCTCTCCACGCTGGCAAGAATCTTTTATCTCTCTCAATTGCAGTGGACTCAATGAGAATTTACTGGATTCTGAATTATTTGGACATGAAGCCGGTTCTTTTACAGGTGCCCAAAAACGCCATCAAGGGCGTTTTGAACGAGCAGACAAAGGCTCTCTTTTTCTTGACGAGCTCGCTACCGCACCGATGTCAGTTCAAGAAAAATTGCTGCGAGTCATTGAATATGGTGAACTTGAACGAGTTGGCGGAAGCCAAGCATTACACGTCGATGTTCGTTTAATCTGTGCCACAAATGCCAATTTACCTGAACTTGCCAAACAGGGCCGTTTTCGAGCTGACCTCTTAGATAGGCTGGCTTTTGATGTTATTCGCCTCCCCCCACTGCGTGAACGGCAGCCTGATATCTTATTGTTAGCAGAACATTTTGCCATTCTAATGTGTGGTGAATTAAAACGTTCACACTTTACAGGTTTTACATTACATGCCCAACAAGCTCTGCAACACTACCCATGGCCAGGTAATGTACGCGAATTAAAAAATGTTATTGAGCGCTCAATATACCGCCATGGAAACTGTGCTGACCCCGTTGATAATATTATTTTTGACCCATTTGGCGAAAAACTTGCTGAGCTACATGAATCACCAAGTTCACTCCCCATGCCACATACCCAACAACAGAATACAATTTTGCCTTCATTACCATGTGATTTACGTCAATGGCAACAACAATCCGAAAAAGCGCTATTAGAACAAGCACTAACGGATAGTCATTTTAATCAACGTAAAGCCGCACAACGGTTATCATTAAGTTATGACCAACTACGAGGCTTAATAAAAAAACATCAAATAAACATTGAGAATTAATAATACGTAGTTCAAATAATTTGAATTTATTGTTTGAACTACTGTATTATACTTAAACATCAAAAATTCAGGATTAAAGAATTTGGGTTATTACTTATTACTAAACATTTCCAATTTTATATTTTGGTTTCAAAAATCATTTATTCATCTCACTAAAGAAAACATATTTTGAATAGGAAAAATCAAAACAAAAATATTCAAGACAAATAAATTTATAAGCAAAAACAACAAGTAAAACAATATCACCTTTTCCAAAAACATACATAATTTAAATAAAAATAATTATATCTAGTAACTTATACTAATTAGCATGCATAAATAATGATTTATTTTAGCACATTTAGTTAATTATATAATCATAACTATGTTTATTTTAATCATGTTAATGTCAACCAATTAAATCATTTTTACACCTTGTCATATTTAACTACTGTGCGAAATATATTTATATGATATCTCTATTAATATGATATTTATTATATGAGGAGCCTATTATGAAGAATATAAGTATACTTGCTATGACCTTTTTTCTTCTCGGCTTATCTCCTACAGTCAGCGCAGAATCATTAATGAGAACATTCTCTTACTGTGATGCGACTTTTTTCGAGAAAATGAAAGAGTATCCCGCTTTAAATGATGCATCTAATGCATTGAAAAACATGAAATTAGTTGATGGTGAACAAGTTTCTGTTAATCTCAATTTTCACCTACCGGAATTGTGACTTTTAATCGTTTTTTTGTTAGTCATAGTAATTTCGATAAATATGATGACTTCACCTATTTAGGCTTACGTGGCCAATACTATTTTTGGGGATTTGAAACCACTCAAAGCTTTGAAGAGGTTATCCGTTATACTTCATCAAGAATTGCTATTCTAAAGGTGAGAAATACTTATATCTACTCACCCATGATCCGCCACAATTTGCAAGGCCAATGGGTGTTTAACGAATACGCAACGCAAGACTATAACTTGGATCCAAATGCAGCTGAAAAAATGCTGATTATTGAAAAGGATGAACAAAGAGGAGTGGTTCGTTTCTTGTGTACCCTCCAAGGTAAAGTGACCGATGAAGACCTACACTATGTGGGTTTAGAGTAATAACGAGAAATGATGCTAAACCAGTTTGTTGATACAAAAAAAAAGCCAGCACCCAAGCTGGCTATTAAATAAAACACTGGAAGCAATGTGAGCAATGTCATGCCTTGTCTACATAAGCACTTGGCTTAAGTGACAAAACGAATGATAATCGTTATCAGTGCTATTTGTAAAGCTTTTTAATGAGATATTTTCTCATTAAGACATACTTCAATGATTAATTTAATAATTTAAGTTAAGCATTATATTAATAACTTCCTTTTTAGCTTAATTTTCATGCTTTTTTAGGCTAAATTTTGCTTATACCCTGTCCCCCCATTTTTAGGCTACAATAGGTCAATTCTAGTTAACGATGTCAGTGGTATGCGCCTATTAACTCTTTGGTTTTTATTTCTCATTTCTGTGTCTGCACAAGCGCTTAATAACCAAGAGCGCTTTACCGATATTGTGGCTAACGAGGTTCCTGCAGATATACGCCAAAAAGGTTTTATTTACTGTGTAAATGGGGTCGTAACGACATTTAATCCACAACTAGTCAGTAGCGGGTTAATTGTCGACCCTCTCGGTGCTCAAATTTATGATCGCCTATTAGATGTTGATCCATTTACCTATCGTTTGGTTCCAGAACTGGCTGCTAGCTGGGAAGTTCTCGATAACGGCGCAACCTACCGTTTATACCTGCGTAAAGATGTAAAGTTTCAAAACACAGCTTGGTATACACCAACGCGTAATATGAATGCTGATGATGTTGTGTTCAGTTTTTCTCGCATGTTTGAAGTCAACCATCCTTATCATTATATCAATGGGGGACGTTACCCTTATTTCGATAGTTTACAATTTGCCAATAGTGTCCAAAGCATACGTAAAATTAATAACCATACGGTGGAGTTCCGTTTGAATTCACCTGATGCGTCTTTTTTATGGCATCTAGCAACACACTATGCTCCTGTCCTTTCATCCGAGTACGCCGATTACCTTTCAAGTATCAATCGCCAAGAGCTGATTGATTGGCGACCTGTGGGTACGGGGCCATTTCATTTAGATGACTACCAAGCAGGGCAATTCGTTAGACTCCTCAGAAATGACAATTACTGGAAGGGCTTGCCGCGTATGGAAGAAGTGATTGTTGATATGGGAGCCGGAGGAACTGGTCGCATTTCGAAATTACTCACCGGGGAATGTGATGTTTTAGCCTACCCTGCAGCAAGCCAATTAAAAGTATTACGAGATGACCCTCGTTTGCGGATTTCTATGCGTTCTGGGATGAATATTGCCTACCTCGCATTTAATACCAGTAAATCACCATTAGATAAACTAAAAGTACGTCAAGCAATTGCGTATGCAATTAATAATGAACGTCTAATGCAATCAATTTATTACGGTACAGCAGAAACAGCTGCATCTATTTTACCTAGAGCCTCATGGGCTTATGATAATCAAGCAAAGATCACTGACTATAACCCCGAGCTTTCCAAACAAATGCTCAAAGAGATGGGATTAGAAAATCTAAAATTGGATTTATGGGTGCCGATCGCTTCGCAATCATATAACCCTAGTCCACTAAAAATGGCTGAGCTCATCCAAGCAGACTTGGCGCAGGTTGGTATTGTTATGAATATCCGTTCTGTTGAAGGCCGCTTCCAAGAAAACCAATTAATGGATAGAACCCATGATATGACATTAGCAGGTTGGACAACTGACAGTAATGACCCTGACAGTTTTTTCCGCCCGCTACTAAGCTGTGCGGCAATTGGTTCCCAAACCAATTTAAGCCATTGGTGTAACCCCGCTTTTGATGAAATATTACATAAGGCACTATTGACACAGCAATTAGCCGCACGTATAGATTATTACCATCAGGCACAGCAAATTTTAGGGGAAGATTTACCTGTCTTACCCCTCGCCTACTCTTTACGTTTGCAGGCCTATCGCTATGATATAAAAGGGCTAATGATCAGTGCGTTTGGTAATACCTCATTTGCCGGTGTGTATCGGGAAATGGAGCAGGCTGAAAAAGTTTCTCCGAAAAAACAGAGGCAGCAACCATGATAATTTATTCACTGCGTCGTTTTTTACTTTTATTAGTCACGGTATTCTTCTTATCACTAGTCAGCTTTAGCTTAAGCTATTTTACGCCTAATGCACCACTGAGTGGCGCATCACTTATCGATGCCTATATTTTTTATTTTGAAGGCTTACTTCATTTTGATTTTGGCGTTTCAAGTATTAACGGGGAACCCATCACCGAACAATTAAGAGACACATTCCCTGCCACCATGGAGTTATGCATTTTAGCGTTTATTTTTGCTTTAACGACAGGTATTCCACTTGGGATTATCGCTGCTTTTTGGCGTAATAAACCAGCGGATATTGCTATCAGTGTTTTTGCTTTATTAGGATTTTCTGTCCCTGTATTTGTACTCGCACTCGTTTTAACCCTCTTTTTCTCATTACATTTAGGGTGGCTACCTGTATCGGGTCGAATTGACCTATTATACAATTTAAAAACAGTAACTGGCTTTGCCTTGGTAGATGCATGGCTTTCGGATTCACCCTATCGTAAAGATATGATCATCAATGTACTTGAACACATGGTGTTACCGGTTCTGACTTTAGCGCTCGCACCAACAACCGAGGTTATTCGGTTGGTACGTAATAGCACCGAAGAAGTCGCCAGTGAAAATTATATCAAAGCAGCCGCTATTCGAGGGTTGTCACGAATTAAAATCATCCGCCGCCATATTTTTCATAATGCTATCCCCCCCATTATTCCTAAGCTTGGGCTACAGTTTTCTACTATGCTGACACTGACCATGGTAACTGAACTCGTTTTTAACTGGCCAGGGCTTGGCCGTTGGTTAGTTACTGCTATCCGCCAAGAAGATTACTCCGCAATATCCGCTGGCGTGATGCTAATTGGCGCACTAGTGATTACTGTAAATGTGTTGTCTGATATTTTAGGCGCCATGATGGACCCATTAAAACATAAGGATTGGTATGTCCTCAGATAATTTTTATCGTGAACAAAAAATGCCATCCCCAACACGAGTGGTATGGAATATCTTCTCATCAGATGTGGTTTCTATGGTGGGATTTTTTGGTGTGTTAGTTTTATTAATTTTATGCTTTGTTGGCTCTTATCTAGCACCTTATGCACTAGACCAACAATTTTTAGGTTACCAATTAACACCACCGTCTTGGTCACATTATGGTGATGTTGCCTTCTTCTTTGGAACTGACGACCTTGGTCGTGATATTCTGAGTCGGCTATTAATTGGCACTAAATCAACGTTTGGTGCGGCTATTTTAGTCACACTGATTGCAACACTAATTGGATTAGTTCTCGGCTGCCTAGCGGGAATGACTCGCGGGTTAAAATCTGCAATTTTTAACCATATACTCGATACCTTGCTGTCAATCCCATCCTTATTACTCGCTATTATTGTCGTCGCTTTTATGGGCGCTAGTTTAGAAAATGCGATGCTCGCTATTTGCCTTGCATTAATTCCGCGAATGGTAAGAACCATCTATGTTGCTGTACATGATGAATTAGATAAAGAATACATCGTTGCCGCACGCCTAGATGGCGCTTCAAACATTTTTATTTTATGGTATACCGTACTGCCAAACATCACCCCTATTCTCGTCACTGAACTAACTCGGGCACTTTCAATTGCCATTTTAGATATTGCCGCTTTAGGTTTTCTTGATTTAGGTGCACAACTTCCATCTTCTGAATGGGGTGCCATGCTAGGAGATACTTTAGAGCTTATCTACGTTGCTCCCTGGACGGTTATCTTACCCGGTGTCGCTATCATGATAAGCGTGCTTTTTGTTAACCTTTTAGGTGATGGGCTACACCGTGCCATCAATGCGGGAGTTGAATAATGCCACTACTAGACATCCGCAATTTAACTATCGAATTTATGACTGCCAATGGCCCAGTCAAAGCTGTTGATCGCGTATCAATGACATTATCTGAAGGGGAAATCCGAGGTTTAGTCGGCGAATCAGGTTCTGGAAAAAGCCTTATTGCAAAAGCTATCTGTGGCGTAACGAAAGACAACATTCGTGTGAAAGCCGACCGTTTTCGCTTTCAAGACATTGACTTACTAAAACTCAGCCCACGTAAACGTCGCAAGTTAATTGGCCATAATATCTCCATGATATTTCAAGAGCCACAATCTTGTCTCGACCCAGCCGCTGATATAGGCAAACAGCTTATCCAATCGATTCCTGGATGGACATATAAAGGCCGCTGGTGGCAACGTTTTAATTGGCGTAAACGCCGTGCAATAGAACTGTTACACCGTGTGGGGATAAAAGATCATAAAGATATCATGCGCAGTTACCCTTATGAACTCACCGATGGTGAATGTCAAAAAGTCATGATAGCGATTGCGATAGCTAACCAACCACGGTTATTAATCGCCGATGAACCCACCAATGCGATGGAATCTACCACTCAGGCGCAAATTTTCCGTTTACTAGATAAATTAAACCAAAACAATAATATGGGAATTTTGCTCATTAGCCATGATATGGAAATGATGTCAAAACTTGTTGACCGCATCAACGTACTCTATTGTGGGCAAACGGTTGAGAGCGCAACACCAGAAGATATCCTACAGCGGCCACGCCACCCTTATACCCAAGCGTTAATCCGTTCAATCCCAGATTTTGAAAGCCCTCTTCCCCACAAAGGGCGGTTAAATACGTTACCTGGTGCAATTCCTTCTCTTGAACATTTACCTATTGGTTGCCGTCTTGGCCCCCGTTGCCCTTATGCACAACGTACTTGCATCAATGCGCCTCAACTGCGCAATATTAAAGGCCACCTCGTTGCTTGCCATTATCCGCTAAACACCGAGGAACAATCTTAAATGGAAACCTTACTTGAAGTCCGTAATCTCACTAAAACTTTCCGTTTTCGTGAGGGCCTATTTCATCGGCACGAATTGCAAGCTGTTAAGCCTGTTAGCTTTAACTTACAGGCAGGCCAAACATTAGCCATTATTGGTGCCAATGGCTCAGGAAAATCAACTCTTGCGCGAATGTTATCCGGCGTTGTAGAACCCACCAGCGGCGATATTTTTATACACGGACAACCACTTAATTTTGGCGATTATAGCTACCGTTGCCAGCGTATTCGCATGATTTTCCAAGATCCAAGTACGTCCCTAAATCCAAGGCAGCGTATTGGTCAAACGCTTGAACTCCCTTTAAAATTAAACACTGACTTAACTGGCATAGAACGTGAAAGGCGCATTATTCAAACGCTTCGCCAAGTCGGGTTACTTGCTGACCACGCTGAATATTACCCACATATGTTAGCATCGGGGCAAAAACAACGTATTGCACTGGCAAGAGCACTTATTCTACAACCCGAAATTATCATTGCTGATGAAGCGCTAGCTTCGTTAGACATGTCCATGCGCTCACAGATCATCAACTTAATGTTAGATTTGCAAGCAAAACAAGATATTGCATTTATCTATGTTACCCAGCACTTAGGGATGATGAAACACGTCAGCGATAAAATGCTTGTGATGGATAAAGGTGAAGTTGTCGAACGTGGTAATACAGCAGAAGTTTTAGCCGCCCCTCTTCATGACGTTACCCGACGACTAATTGAAAGCCACTTTGGTGAGCCTCTGTCAATAGATGCTTGGCGACAAGACTTATAATGGCTTTTCCATTGTCTGTGAGGAATTTTACTCACAGACAATGAACTAAACTCGTTATTTAGCGTGATATCGTGACATTAGCCTTAATATGTTTAAGGTGAACGACTATCGTAAATGTGACAATCACCAATAGTGACCATGCTCCCCATTTGCCTGCATGTACCATTGACCAAGCTCCAATCTGGTTTGGATATTGCCAAACACCAAAAAATGTCCCAAAATTCTCAGCCAACCAAATAAAAAAGCCAATTAGCATAAATGCGAGCAATAATGGCATTTTTCGTTCTTTATCTAGCGGAGTATAAAAAACCACACTACGGGCATACAACCCCATAATAAATGCAGCTAAATACCAGCGATAATCATCAATATAATGATGGCTAAAAAAATTAATATAAATAGCTAATGCAACTAATGTTGCCATCCAATAGGGTGGATAGTGTTCAATTCTTACTTTAAAAAATCGCCAAGATTGAATGATATAGCTCCCTACAGCGGCATACATAAAGCCAGTAAATAAAGGAACTCCCCAAAGCTTAGTGTAAGCTTCATCTGGATATTGCCATGATCCAATCGTTGCTGACGTTTTAAACAACTCCATCATAAAACCGACTAAATGGAAAACACAAATAGCCTTTAACTCATCCCAGGTTTCCAGTTTTGACCACACTAACAAGGCTTGAAAGGCAACTGCAAAAATCAATAACAAGTCATAGCGAGGGATGCCAATTAGCCCTTTAGCTGGTACCAAAAATAGCGCCAGAAAGAAAAAACCAGCGAATAAACAAGAACGAGCATTAATTAAACCGAAAAACCAAAACTCTAATAGAAAACGTTTAATGCCATGGCTATTATTCGGTTGATGTGCCATTAAAATTTGGTCTAATTTCCCTAACACATTCAATTTTTGACACAAACTGGTCATTTATTCGCTCACCTAATTTTTTATTACTTAGTTTGTTTTCTTTCATAAGACAAGGTGAGGAGTTTAACAAAATAGTTATCCCCTACATAAGGTAACTATCTTAGATTTATGCATTTTTATTTTTTATAGTTTTAAGCGCTGGGTTTACACTACCTATTAATATTAACGATACTTGCCATCCGATTTTAAGTTTTATTTTTTAACTCGCACCTGATGGCAATTCGTTAACAAAAAGTAATGATATACTTAAATGATATGTGTTTATTTGCTATATGAATGCCAATCCAACAATTTAGGAGTTTTATGATGAAATTATATTACGCTCCCGGTGCTTGCTCACTTTCTCCCCACATCATTCTGCGTGAAACTGGTTTAGATTTCAGTATTGAGCGAGTGAATATAAAAGAAAAAAAGACTGAGAAAGGTGAAGACTTTTTAGCAATAAACCCAAAAGGACAGGTACCAACCTTAGTGCTAGATAATGGCGAACAACTCACTGAAGGTGCTGTTATTGTTCAATATATTGCGGATCAAAAACCGGATCGTAACCTGATAGCACTTCCAGGTTCGATGAAGCGTTATCATCAACTAGAAGCCTTGAATTTTATTTCAACAGAGCTACATAAAACGTTCTCACCTTTATTCACTCCAGGGACACCAGAAGAGTATAAAGATACTGTCCGTAAGGTATTGTTTAATAAGTTTGAGTATGTTGATAGCGTGCTCGCTAAACAAGCTTTCTTTGCTGGAGATACTTTTAGTGTCGCTGATGCCTATTTATTTACGGTTAGTAATTGGGCAAAACACGTTGGGCTTGATCTGACTAGCTTGGCCCACCTGCAAGATTACAGTGCTAAAATCGCTAAACGCCCTAATGTTCAAGACGCATTAAAAGCGGAAGGCCTAATCTAATCTGTAGAATAGCGCTCTTTCGATAGAGCGCTATTTTTGATAATACAAATCAATTTAATCTAATTGTGTTGCACAGAAATTATGTTTTGGGTTAACCATTTTGTCTTGAGCAGCAACGAGTTGTAATTCGTATTCTTCCATTTCTTTGGTTTTTATCATCACTTCATATACCGCAGCTGCGACATGCTCTAATCCCTTATCTAAAGGCTCACCTTTCAATAAGTTAACCAACATTAAACCACTGGTCAAATCACCAACACCAACAGGTTGTTTTTCACCAAAATCAACTAATGGACGACTAACATGCCAGCTATGTTCCGCAGTAACCAAAATCATCTCAAAACGATCAGCACGATATCCCGCACGACTTAAATGCTTAACAAGCACTATTTTAGGGCCTTTGTGGCATAATTCACGTGCAGCTTGCGTGACCTCTTCGACATTTTTAATAGTTCTACCCGTTAAGGTTTCTAGTTCTAGTAAGTTTGGTGCAATAACATCACTAGCAGCCAGTGCACGCTCACAAAGGAATTCAGCAACCCCAGGAGCAACAATACAACCCTTCTCAGGATGCCCCATGACTGGATCACAAAAATACAGGGCTTGGGGGTTTGCTGCTTTTACTCTTTGCACGATAGCAAGAATATCATTCCCTTGCTCTGCTGACCCAATATAGCCACTTAATATAGCATCACAAATTTCTAATTTATGGATTTTAGCTAAACCATCAACGATATCGGTTAAGTGCTGCGCTGGAAAGACACTTCCAGTCCATTGTGAGTACTGTGTATGATTCGAAAATTGTACGGTATTGAGTGGCCACACATCTACGCCCATTCGGCACATAGGAAATGCAGCAGCACTGTTTCCTGCATGGCCGAAAACAACATGGGATTGAATTGATAATACGCTTTTCATTAAGAACCCAAAAAATTGTTATATCGAATGAAGAGAAATCAGTGATTACCCATTGCAAATATGAATACACTCCAAATAATCCAAGTCATATATAGGTGACATAAGAAAATAAGCCGAGGACATACATCAGTATGCAATTCAGAGAGCCTAGCGCAGTCAACACCAATACAGTTTGAATTATGACGAGTACAGCCCGGAAGATCCCAGGCTGATATTACAAAGGTTAGTCAGAGCTATTTCCAATTAATTAAACAGTCGTTTTTCTTACCGCGACGGATCAATGTATAACGCCCAAACAGGCGGTCTGCATCAGAGAAGACATACATTGGTTCTGTTTGTTTCTGGCCATTAATAGATACCGCGTTAGAACTAATTGCCGTTCTTGCTTGCCCACGAGAAGGCGTTAACTCTGAATCTACTAAAGCTTGCTGTAAATCAGCACCTGCTTCTAAGGTAATACAAGGAATACCATCTTGAGCTAATTGTTCAAAATCAGCTTCAGTTAAATCAGATACTGCACCAGAGAATAAGCTTTCAGTAATACGTTTTGCAGCAGCAAGCCCTTCTTCACCATGTACCAGTTTAGTGACTAATTCTGCCAGTACATATTGAGCCCGAGGCGCTTTTCCGCTGTTTTTATCTTCTTCTTCCAGTGCATTAATTTCATCTATTTCCATGAATGTGAAGAATTTTAAGAAGCGATAAACATCGGCATCTGCAGTGTTGATCCAGAACTGGTAAAATTTATATTGGCTAGTTTTCTTGGAGTCTAACCAAACTGCACCACCCTCAGTTTTACCGAATTTAGTGCCGTCTGCTTTGGTAATCAGAGGTACCGTCATGCCAAATACTTGGTTTTGGTGTAGACGGCGAGTTAAATCGATACCAGAAGTGATGTTTCCCCATTGGTCAGAACCACCAATTTGCAGTTCCACACCCATCTCTTTATTCAAATTTGCAAAGTCATAACCTTGTAAAAGGTTATAAGCAAACTCAGTAAAAGAGATACCAACGTCATCACGATTTAAGCGTTGCTTAACAGACTCACGGTTAATCATTTGGTTAACAGAAAAGTGCTTACCAATATCACGCAAGAAAGTCAGTACATCCATTTTGCCAAACCAATCATAGTTGTTAGCAAGGCGTGCACTGTTATCACCGCAATCAAAACTTAGAAATGGTGAAACTTGGTTACGAATTTTCTCTACCCACTCTTGAACGGTTTCTGTGGTGTTTAATTTACGTTCAGTAGCTTTAAAGCTCGGATCTCCAATAAGGCCCGTTGCGCCACCGACCAACGCCACAGGCTTGTGCCCGGCTAGTTGGAATCGTTTTAAACACAGCAAAGGAACCAGATGTCCCAAATGCAAGCTATCAGCGGTAGGATCGAAGCCACAATAGAGAGAGATAGGGCCCTGCGCCAGTCTCTCTGCTAACGCATCCTCATCCGTTACCTGGGCAACGAGGCCCCGCTCTTGCAATTGTTTAATCAGGTTATTGCTAGACATCAATGACTCCATCAGTTGTATTTTGTCTATCTATTTTGGTTTAAATGACCAGTAAGTTTGAGAGGTTTGTCAAAAACTCACCAGTGTAATTTGTCAATTTTCTTAAATGAAGCTATAGCATAAAGCGCATATCAATTAAGTGCCAGCTAAAAAACATGATCCTAAGGGGCTAATCTGTCAATTTTCCAGCCATTCTCTTCTCGCTGGTATAAAAAACGGTCATGCAAACGGTGAGCACCACCTTGCCAAAATTCAACACTATCAAATACCACTCGATACCCCCCCCAAAAACTAGGTAGTGGGACGTCACCATTCTTAACTTTTTGTTTTAGCTCTAAAAATTTTCCTTCTAAAATACCACGTGCTGAGATTTTAGAAGATTGCGCTGATGCCCATGCTGCAATTTGGCTATCTTTTGGCCTACTATGAAAATATTTAATTACTTCAATAGGGTTTAAACGTTCGGCAACGCCTATGAAATTGACTTGGCGCTCTAATGGATACCATGGAAAATGCAGGCTAATTTTATTGTTTTTTTCTAAATGCTGTGCTTTTCGGCTACCTAAATTAGTATAAAATACAAGGCCTTTATCATCAAAATGTTTTAATAGTACGATACGCTGGTAGGGTTGCCCGGTTTCATCCACCGTAGCAACACACATGGCTGTTGGGTCACTCAAACGAGCTTCGCATGCCTGTTTCATCCATAGTTCGAAAAGGGTCAATGGGTTTGGTGTTAAATCATGGCGTCTTAACCCACCTTTTGTGTATTCTCGACGTACTGCTGCGAGGTCAATCTCACCTAGTTCGTTCATTTTTGCATCCTTAACCACAATTATTTTTTATTGCTATTTTTAGGGTATATCGCCCCAAGCACAGTTTCTTGGCTTGCACCAGTTACAGAAGCCAAATTCCCTGAAAGCCCAGAAATGGTTCTAGCAGCTAACCATGCAAATGCCAAAGCTTCCATATCATCCCCACTCAAACCAAATTTATCACTTGGCGCCACTTCAATCCCAGGAAGTAAGGCTGCCATCCGCTGCATTAAAAAGGTATTTTTTGCTCCGCCACCGCAGACTATCAAACGCTCACAACCGCCACATAGTAACACTTGCTCTGCAATAGAGACTGCTGTCAATTCGCACAACGTTGCTTGCACATCATCAACTGAAATTGAAGGAAAATGAGCCAAATGCTGTTCTAACCATTGTGTGTTGAAATACTCTCGCCCCGTACTTTTCGGTGATGAACGCCTAAAGTATGGGTCACTTAGCATCGCTTTTAGTAATGCATGGTCAACTTGACCACGACTGGCCCATTCACCATCTTTATCGAATGCCTTTTGCTTAATACGCCAACTCCAGGTATCCATTAACATATTGCCAGGTCCAGTGTCATAACCTTTGACATAAGCACCAGGTAACAAAGCTGTTACATTAGCTATTCCACCAATATTTAGTACAATTCGTTTTTCTGTAGAATGCCCTAAAACAGCTAAATGAAATGCAGGAACTAAAGGTGCCCCCTGCCCCCCATAAGCCATATCTCTTCGCCGGAAATCACCTACCGTTGTGATCCCCGTTAAAGCCGCAATACGGTTATTATCACCTAACTGCATAGTAAAAGGTTGCTCGCCATCAGGCTCATGCCAAACAGTTTGACCATGGCAACCAATGGCAATGATATCTTCGGATGTTAGCCCTGTTTGAGTAAGAAGCTGGTTTATTGCATCTGCATATATAGAGCCTAGCTCTCTATCAATTTTACCAACCTCTGATAGCGTTGTTACTTGTCCTTGGCATATATCTAAAATTCTTTTTTTTAATTCAATAGGAAATGCAACACTCAAACTGGATTGCTCTGCGACAAATTTGTCACTAATTGCAGCAAGAACGACATCAACACCATCTAGGCTAGTTCCTGACATAACCCCTATGTAACGACCTGATTTCATCACTATTCTTGTTCCTTCAGAGTGCACATTAACTTTACAAAGCTCGACTACAAAAGATTGTGCTTTGATGACAAATTTTGTCAACAATTCGATGCAATTTCTCGGCGCGCTTCGCAGGAATAATAAATAAATGCTTTAAAACTCAAAATTGCTAGACAACCCAAATAAAAAAGACGTTTTGTAATACCTTAAATTTTCATTTCCAATATAATGGTACATAATACATTTATCAGCTCGGCATTACGGTTCTGTACCTCAGCTAAAGTTTTAACACCTTATTTCTGCTTGGCAACAGGTGCGAAAAGATGCTCATAAGCTGACTACCCTATATGAATATTTAACAAAGAGTGCCTTATTGAGTGAAATAATCGCGAATTTGAGATATTTTACCTAGTGTTTACACTCTATTTAAATCAATATCGGTAATCTAACCATCGCTTTTTAATACCATTATTTTGATACTTGTTGTGTTTATGGTGAAAACAAATATACGATGCTATGTTAGTGCCACAGACAGCAAATCTCATAGGAGTTCTTATGCTTAAGAAAGTTTTTGTAGGTGTTGTAGCAGTTGCAGCTTTATCAGGCTGTGTCAATACCAGTACGCTTTCTGGTGATACTATTTCAGCCAAGGATGCGAAACAGGTACAGACGGTGACTTATGGTACTGTTCTGAATGCTCGCCCTGTGACTATTCAAGCTGGTGAAGACGGCAACGTAATTGGAGCCATTGGTGGTGCAGTACTTGGTGGGTTATTAGGTAACACTATCGGTGGTGGGACAGGTAACACATTAGCAACTGCTGCGGGTGCTATCGCTGGTGGCTTAGCTGGCCAAGAAGCTCAAGGCGCATTAAATAGAAGCCAAGGTGTTCAATTAGAAATCCGCCTCGATAGCGGCAAAAACATTGTTGTAGTTCAAAAACAAGACCCAAACACCTTCCGTAATGGTCAACGCGTTATGATTGCAAATAGCGGAAATACCGTTACTGTATCTCCTCGATAATCTTACGGTTACTAAATTAGGTATGCTCACCGGCTATTGCCGGTGAGCATTTCTTATAAAAATATTACTGAATAATATAATAACTTTATGTTTTATAATCATATTTTATATTTATCATGCATGGCTTTTAAATAATGTAATTTCTTGTTTACACATAAATGCCTTGCTTTCAAACCAATAAACTTATTTTAGCTTATCCCCTCTAATCAATTGTTTGTTATTAATTAATACACACCAATGAATTAGCTAATTAAAAAAACAAAAGCAACGTCGAGACATACAATTTACAACCTTAATTATATTTCACATAAATCATTCAACAAGAACAATAACCGAGTGTGATTGCTCATTCTATTATTACCCTATAAAAATTGTATGAACCAATTATTTTTATTGCCAATTTAATAATTAGCATATCATTTATTAGCTAGTCATATTATTTTTACATCAAGAATCATTTTGTAGTCTTAAAATATTCTTTTCAAGCTTCAGAAGTAATTGTGACAACTGATAAAGCTCATCTTGGCTAATGTTATTCAATATTTCTAGACGCGTATTATTTATGACTTGATCTACAGTTTTAATAAAAGGTTCAGATTCTTCAGTTAATTTTATTCTTTTAGCTCTCCTATCATTTGTGCAAGTATGCCTAGAAATAAGTTTTTTTTCCTCCAACTGATCTAGAGTTCTTACTAATGAAGGCTGTTCAATACCAATCGCTTTCGCTAACTGTATTTGTGATTGTTCAGGTGGTAGTTGACTTATATTATGTAATGTAACCCAATGTGTCTGTGTAAGTTTAAGAGGCTTCAAACGATAGTCGATTAATGCTCTCCACATGCGAACAACACGTGATAACTCTGTCCCAATTTGTGATTCCAATTTACCCTCCTTTATATAATTATAATGTCTAAAAAACATACCGTCTTCATATTATTTTTTGAATTATATATTAATTTCCTTTTATATTTACAACTTTTTATTTATACATTAGCTATTAAATACCTATTTCTAGTTATAATGACTGGTTTATTATGTGGTATAACGCCCATTAATACTTCGCAAACTCATCCATTATCTCAACCTAGGCTTAATAAGATAACCTATCAATTATCTTATTAATAAGAATAGCCGCACTCTCCTTTTTGATCTATCTAATTTACCTCTTATAGTAGTCATGAATAACAATAAAAAAAACAATGGCAAATAAACCATTAAAAAACAAGTGAATATAGTTAATCTTAAAATCATGTTAATTACAGCCATTTTGATTTAACCTATACCAATTTTTAATAAATAAAATTTCATTGAAATATAAACCAAGAAATAAATAGCTTATCATTAATTCCAGTTGAATTAATTTACATTAGAAATAAAACATTTGTTTTATTTCTAATGAAATTTAAGAAGCTGAGGATTAAAAGAGTCGTTGTTGCTTATCGATGATTTTTTCTTGATCTGGTTTTTTATTTAATATTCTTAAATAGCGTTGGTGACATAAACGAAGTACATTTCGTTTTTCAGTATCAGAGAATTTTAGCCAATTAAAGCGTTCATCACGAGTGCGGTAACAACCTCGACAATAACCTTGCTCATTACTTTGACAAATACCACGGCAAGGATTGGGGATCTCAAAAAATTCAAGTTGTTCAGCCATAAGTTTCCCCTTCAAAAGAAAAAATCACCATAAATCTGTGATATACTCCTAAAAATGAGTATTACCATTATTTGTTCAAAAAACAAACTGTAATCATTGTATTTATTAATTTAAGCACGTTATATTAATAGGTAAATCGATTCAGGCTGATTCTAAGAGGTTTAAAATGCGCTTACTCCATACTATGTTACGTGTTACTGATATGCAGCGTTCTATTGATTTTTACACAAAAGTGTTAGGCATGCGCTTATTAAGAACGAGTGAAAACACAGAGTATAAATACTCTCTCGCGTTTGTTGGTTACAGCGACGAAAGTGAAGGCGCCGTAATAGAGTTGACCTATAACTGGGGTGTTGACCAATACGATATGGGTAATGCATATGGTCATATCGCCCTAGGCGTCGATGATGTTGCAAAAACGTGCGATGATATCCGTAACGCAGGTGGAAACGTCACACGTGAAGCGGGCCCTGTTAAGGGCGGAACCACTGTGATTGCATTTGTGGAAGATCCTGATGGTTATAAAATTGAACTGATCGAAAACAAAAGCGCAAGTAAAGGCTTAGGCCATTAATTCGCGATATGATTTAGAAGTTTAGGTACCTAACTTAGCACCTAAACTTCTATCACCGTTTACCTGCAAATTTTTACTGGTTTTGGCATAATGTCATCCAACTAGAAAACTAAAATCGAAAGTCCTAATGTCTGAAAAAAACAATCCAAACGCCCTAGTGAACCGCTTTAGGGGATACTATCCTGTCGTTATTGATGTTGAAACTGGTGGGTTTAATGCAAAAACTGACGGCCTGTTAGAAATTGCTGCCATCACCTTAAAAATGGATAAAGACGGCTGGCTCTCCATGGATGAAACATTACATTTTCATGTAGAACCTTTTGAAGGGGCGAATCTTGAACCGTCCGCTCTTGCCTTCACAGGAATTGATCCAACAAACCCTCTACGCGGTGCTGTTAGCGAATATGACGCCCTTCATGCAATATTTAAAGTCATTCGCAAAGGCATGAAAAATACAGATTGTAATCGTGCAATTATTGTCGCTCATAATGCTAATTTTGATCACAGCTTTGTGATGAATGCAGCCGAACGAGCAGGTTTAAAACGTAATCCTTTCCATCCATTTGCTACCTTCGATACTGCGGCACTGAGTGGCCTTGTATTTGGTCAAACAATTCTGGCAAAAGCTTGTGTTTCTGCGGGTATCCCATTCGATGGTAAACAAGCTCATGGCGCACTGTATGATACTAATCGCACGGCTTTGCTATTTTGTGAAATCGTTAATAAGTGGAAAAAATTGGGTGGTTGGCCAATTATTGAAGACAGTCAATAATCTTTTAGTAAATCACTATGACAGAAAAACCGTATTTGATGTAAAGTAAAATGCCTTCGTCAAATACGGTTCTTACGTCTTTTATTTGAGGCTTAATTTAGTCTGCACTAGCTTCATCTGCTGGACGATATTTATCCGCAGTTTCTTTGATTAGAGACTGGAGCTCACCGCGCTGGAACATTTCCATGATGATATCACAGCCACCGACCAGCTCACCATCCACCCATAATTGTGGAAAAGTCGGCCAGTTTGCGTATTTTGGCAATTCAGCGCGAATATCTGGGTTTTGTAAGATATCAACATAAGCAAAACGCTCACCACAAGAAGACAGAGCTTGTACTGCTTGAGCAGAAAAACCACAGCTCGGAAGTTTAGGAGAGCCTTTCATATATAATAAAATTGGGTTTTCTTTAATTTGGCGCTCAATTCTTTCAATAGTTGTCATTTTTAACTTCCTTAAAACAAAGATGCAGGTTTGCAGTCAGCCGGTAACTGAGAGTCTACTGCAACTTAACAGAATACATTGACTGATATAATAAGAAACTGAATTGTTTCATACAATATGCCAGTTTTATAGGGGCATTACTATAGCATTCCAAAAAGCAAAAAGGCATCTTTTCTATCTTCTATTTACCTAAGTCAAACAAGCAGCTATTTCTAGTTAAAAATGCATATTTGATATATTCAGGTCATCCATTCGCAATATCTATATGATTTTTATGTGTAACTCCCCTATTTATTTGTTAACATTTGAGTAACACTATTACCTTTACCTTTGTAAGGTTTAACGTGTTATCATTAATATATTAAATATCATATCGCCAATAGGCGAAACTCTAATGATAAGCAGTAACCGACTATTTCGCTCATTTTAAGAGCAAACACCCTAAGTATTTTGATATAAAAGCAATCAAGGAGTACGCAATGTCATTTGAACTACCCGCTTTACCGTATGCAAAAGATGCTTTAGAACCTTATATCTCAGCTGAAACCTTAGAATATCACTATGGTAAGCACCATAACACGTACGTTGTTAACTTAAATAACCTAATCAAAGGCACTGACTTTGAAGGAAAATCTTTAGAAGAAATTATCAAAACTTCTGAAGCCGGAGTTTTTAACAACGCAGCACAAGTTTGGAACCACACTTTCTATTGGAATTGCTTAGCGCCAAATGCAGGTGGTGAACCAACAGGTATAGTTGCTGATGCAATCAATAAATCATTCGGTTCTTTCGCTGAATTTAAAGCTCAATTTACTGATGCAGCAACCAAAAACTTTGGTGCAGGTTGGACATGGCTGGTGAAAAAAGCGGATGATAGCCTTGCTATAGTGAATACATCTAACGCTGCAACACCTATTTCTGGTGATGATAAGCCCGTGTTAACTGTTGATATTTGGGAGCACGCTTACTATATCGATTACCGTAACGCTCGCCCTAAATATTTAGAAAACTTCTGGGCTCTGGTTAACTGGAAATTTGTGGAAGAAAATTTAGCATAACAATTTCTGCTTGTTGCTAAGTTTAGATACAGCAAGGGCGAGATATACTCGCCCTTTTAAATTCACCCTACTCAAGGCTGAAATAAAATCAGAAAATATGCGCAGCAAGAAAGATAATTAATGCTAATGAGCCCAGCGCAGCAAGCAATCCATATTTAACATCTGTATCCATGAGTTCCTCTCATTCTAATGTAATTGAATTAATAAATAACCATGAAATAACAAAGGTTATTAAGTATACATATACAAAAAAGTAAAACTAGTGTCTATATCACATGTTATAACATCAATTATTTCTTTCGTTTTTGCGCTAGATCAGACAAAATCGACAACAAATCGCTAAATTATTGCCAGCAAAGGATCAATGCATCAATATGCAGGTAATTTTTTAACAAGAATTCTTATAGAGACCGGTTATTGGTCAGGAGTTTTTTTCCCCCATGGCAACGATTAAAGATGTGGCGAAGCGCGCTGGCGTATCTACCACAACCGTATCCCATGTTATTAATAAAACGCGCTTTGTAGCTGATGACACTAAGGCTGCGGTTTGGGCTGCAATTAAAGAGCTCAATTATTCGCCAAGTGCGGTTGCCCGTAGTTTAAAAGTTAACCACACAAAGTCAATTGGGTTGTTAGCAACTTCCAGTGAAGCGCCTTACTTCGCTGAGGTGATCGAATCTGTTGAAAATAGCTGTTATGAAAAAGGCTATACGCTGATTCTTTGTAATTCTCATAACAATTTGGGAAAACAAAAAGCGTATTTACAGATGCTAGCACAAAAGCGCGTTGATGGCTTACTTGTGATGTGTTCCGAGTACCCTGATACCTTAATTGGTATGCTAGAAGATTACCGCAATATCCCAATGGTAGTCATGGACTGGGGAACTTCTCGTGGCGATTTTACAGATAGCATTATTGATAACTCGTTCCATGGTGGATACCTAGCAGGTCGCTATTTAATTGACCGTGGGCATCGCGATATTGGAGTGATCCCTGGTTCACTTGAAAGAAATACAGGTATTGGGCGTTTAACTGGCTTCAAAAAAGCAATGGAAGAGGCCAAAATTACACTAAAAGAAGAATGGATAGTTCAGGGGGATTTCGAACCTGAGTCTGGCTATAAAGCAATGACGCAAATTTTAAGCCATAAACAGCGCCCTACCGCTGTATTTTGTGGTGGTGATATCATGGCAATGGGAGCAATTTGTGCCGCTGATGAAATGGGATTACGTGTTCCACAAGACATTTCAATCATTGGCTATGATAATGTGCGAAATGCGCGCTATTTTACACCGGCATTGACCACAATCCACCAACCCAAAGAGCGTTTAGGGCAAATGGCCTTCACAATGCTGCTCGATCGTATCGTCAATAAGCGCGAAGATGCTCAAACAATCGAAGTCCACCCTCGCCTTGTAGAACGTCGTTCTGTTGCGGATGGTCCATTTATCGATTACCGCCGATAGTACGAATAACTAGGTTGAAAGCCACTCTGCGTTAAGCGTTTCGTTATCGCCAAGGTAATCTAACACCCAGCTGAGCGCTGGTGATGTATTATTTTCCACCCAAGTTAAACAGCAAGGACTGGGTGGAAAAGGCTGCGCTAATGATAGTTCAACTAATTGGCCTTTTTCGCAAAGCGGAGCCGCTCGATGCTCAGGTACCATCCCAACACATAACCCGTTAACTAAACAAGCTAAGCCATTTTCCCAGTAAGGCACAACAAGCCGACGCTGGTTATCAAGAGCCCAAGTATCACGTTTGGGTAGGTTACGTGAAGTATCTTCAAGGCACAAACTAGGGTACTCTCTCATTTGATCATCGGTCAGTTTTTCACCTATTCTGGCTAATGGGTGCTCTGGGCTTGCAACACACATCCACGACATAAAACCCATATCACGGAAACTATACCTTTCACCAATTGGAGATGCTCGAGTCGCACCAATCGCAACATCTACACGCCCATCAGCAAGTGCATCCCACACCCCATTAAACACCTCTGGATGAATAAAGAGTTCGATATCAGGAAAATGACGATAAAAATCAAGAATTAGCTGTTCTGTCCGCTGTGGTTTGACAATACAATCAACAGCAATACTAAATTGACCACGCCAGCCATTCGCAACCTGCTGACACTGGTGACGAGTATCTGTCATTTTTTTGATAACAGAACGGCTCTCCTTAATAAATATTGCCCCAGCTTCTGTTAGCACAACATCACGATGTCGGCGCTCAAATAGAGGAACCGCAAGCCATTCTTCAACTTGCTTAACGGTATAGCTGATTGCAGAAGGTACACGGTGCAATTCTTCAGCAGCACCACTAAAACTTCCAGTTCGAGCAACTGCATCAATCACTTCGAGTGCATGCGCAGACCACATAACCTCTCCTTTCAAAAATTTTGATAGCAAGATCCAAATATTACCGTTTCACAACCTAAAAAAATAGCCTATACAATGGCGTTATCATTAACATTTTTTTAAATATCAGATAAGTAATAATTATGTCGAATACTGTGAAAAAAAATTCCCCTGGATTTATGGTGTACCTTGCAGGACTTAGCATGCTGGGGTTTTTAGCCATTGATATGTATTTACCTGCATTTGGTGCTATGCAAGACACCCTGCATACATCCGAAGGCGCGATCAGTGCTTCTCTCAGTATCTTTTTAGCTGGTTTTGCCTTTGCTCAGCTATTATGGGGGCCATTATCAGACAAACTTGGCCGTAAGCCTGTTCTCATTGTGGGCTTAACTATTTTCATTTTAAGTAGCTTAGCTATTTATTGGGTGGAAACCGCAACACAGCTATTAACACTACGTTTTTTACAGGCGGTTGGAGTCTGCTCCGCGGCTGTTTTATGGCAAGCACTAGTTATCGACCGCTATGATGAAGCAAATACCCAAAAAGTTTTTGCTTCTATTATGCCGCTAGTCGCGCTATCCCCTGCTTTAGCGCCATTATTAGGTGCATGGGTTCTTGAGCACCAAACATGGGAAGCAATTTTCCTGATCCTAATGGCGGTGGGTATATTACTTTTATTACCAACGCTCTTTTTGAAAAATGTTTCAGTTAAAACAATAACTGATGACAACCAATCACAAGCTAAGATTTCTTTCTCAAACTTACTCAGTTCCCCTGTTTTCAGCGGCAACGTACTAATTTATGCATCCTGTAGTGCCGGCTTCTTCGCTTGGTTAACAGGTTCTCCCTTTATTTTACGCAATATGGGCTTCAATCCTGCTGATATCGGTTTGAGTTATATTCCACAAACTCTAGCCTTCATTATTGGTGGATATGGCTGCCGTATTTTATTAGCAAAAATCCGAGCAGAAACAATATTTCCATTGTTACTTCTTGGTTACGCGTTAAGCATGTCCATTTTATTTATCATGGCTATCTATACCACACCATCATTAACCATGATCTTGATCCCATTCTGCTTTATGGCAGCAATGAATGGAGCCTCTTACCCAATTGCAGTATCTAAAGCACTAAATACTTTTCCTAGTGCGAGCGGTAAAGCAGCTGCCTTACAAAATGCCTTACAATTAGGGCTATGTTTTTTAGCAAGCCTACTTGTTTCTACCTTGACCTTCGACCCATTGTTGGCAACAACCGGAGTCATGGCAGTCACAATTATCCCAATGGCCATTGGCTATTTTATGCAACGTTGTGCCAGCAAAAATAATCAAGCTCTTAAGCAAGTCGATTGCCAAGCGAATTCATAAAGTGTAGTTTACTGAATCAATCATGCCGAGTCTTATCGGCATGGTTTTTATTTTAGTGAATTCAAGAAAACCTTCCTTCAGTCTATAGCACTTGTGAGGATACAGTAATACTCATTAAGTATTTTGCTATATAACCCATTATTCTTAACTCGCAAAACCTAATATTTCTCATCAATATTCTTTATTCAAAGCGGATTTCACTAAAAAATAAGGCTTTTATTTTGTCATCTACTAAGATATAGATATTTCTTGGTTAATTTTCTTGTTAAAAAACGTTATCATTGCGACATTAAATAATGAGTGCTCAAGAATGATGTTAAAACAGTATTATCCACCAGATGAATTAAAATCCTTTGTTAGTTCTATTTTGATAATCAAAGAGTTCACAGAGGCTATTAAAATTTTCCCTGGAACTGGTGCTGAAATCTGGGTTTCATCAGATGCTTTTTGCATGACAACTGAGAGTGACTCAGTCGCAGACTCATACCAACTTATTATTCCTAGGGTTAATACGTTTACTGCTAGCCCCAATCATTCTAAAGTCATGGTATTACGTATTCGTCATGATGCCTTACGTTTTTTACTACCTCAAAGCACACTAAATTATACGGATAAACCCATCGCATTGAGTGGCATATGGGAAGACCGCTGGTTTGAAGCTTTAGCTAATTCTTCATTTAAAGAGCTGTTAGAGTGTTTTAATAAGACAAAAGCCAAGAAAAAACCTCATTTCATAGATGAAATCTTAGAGTTGCTATATCGTAACCCAACTAAAAAAATTACAGAAATTGCCGAAGAGACTGGCTTACATGTCCGTGTCATTCAAAAAGAGTTTCTAAAAGAATACGGTATTACGCCAAAAAGGTACCAGATCAATTGTCGCTTAGAACATGTTTTAAAAAGTATGGTAGTAGAACAAGACACCTACCGTTGGTTTGAAACAGGCTATTATGATCAATCCCACTTTTACCGTGATTTTAAAAGATACTTTACTATGACGCCGTCGGCATTTTTAAAATCGAGTTATTCGCTTTTTTACAATACAAAAACTAAGTACCCATTAAGATAGTTCTTAATACATAAGGAGAACGGAATGAGTATTGTTGTGTATGCCCAAATTACAACAGAAAGGACGGATGGGTATTTAACGAAAGAAATCGTTCGTGACTTAGCAAAACTAAGCCGCCGAGAGAAAGGATGCATTCAATATGATCTTATGGCTAAAGAGAATGGTTACATTGTTTTCGAGGAATGGGAAGACACTCAGGCATTAGAGATGCATAAAAATAGCCCTCATTTCAGGCGATTAGTTGAAGCAATTGAACGTGATAACGCCAGCTTTTCTGTCAATTTTAGTGAAAGATGATCTATTAATAATGAAAGCTAGAGCTAGTTGTCATTTTTGAGAATTTTAATCATCTTTATTTAATAGAACTTCATAACCTACATTCAAGAAACAAAGATTGAACGTGTTTCATTCAGGCTATAGCATAAACCATTATTGCTATAGCCTACCTGACTGTTTATGCCGCTATTTATCTTTCAAGCACGAAACACGGTTATTACTTTGCATGCCTATTTACTCTGTTTTTGCTGCGTCAGCCAATTCTTCTGCTTGTTGTAATAATCTTTCTTGTTCTTTTTGATTTAAAACACGCTCAACAGTATCAACAATCGCCTGAGTTTGTGGATCTATCTCAATATTTATTTTATCACCCAAACGTTTTTTACCTAATGTTGTTCTCTCTAATGTTTCAGGAATGAGATGCACACAAAAACGATTATTGATCACGTCACCGACAGTTAAACTAATACCATCAATCGCTACAAATCCTTTATGTAAAATGTATTTCATTAATGGTTTATCATGAATTGACAACCAAATTTGATGGTTATCTTCAGATGTGAAGATTTTACTAATTTCAGCGGTTGTCATAATATGACCAGAAACAACATGCCCACCTATTTCGTCACCGTATTTTGCGGCACGTTCGATATTAACAACATCACCTTCTTGCAATTCCCCCAAATTAGTTAATCTCAGGGTTTCTTTAATTAGATCAAAACTGACTCTTTCGCCATCAATTTTTGTTACCGTCAAACAACAACCATTATGCGCAACGGAGGCCCCTGTTTCTAAACCTTTCAGCAATTCTGGGGTAAACTTCATTACATGAGTTCTAAAGTTGGCTCTTTCTGTAATTTCAATAATAGGAGCAGTCGCTTGAACAATGCCTGTAAACATAATGATTCTCAGTGTAGTGGATTAATAGACTCAGTTTACATCAGAATTTTTAGAGATCTATCCTATTTGAGTGGTAAACAACACGATAATAAACCTTATATTCAGTAATATATTAGGCTTGAAAATGCTCTTTTATAGTTTGTTACCATATCATTATTGGAATCTATTTAGAAACGGGATAGAATGAGCGGTTTTTAATAATCAATGAGTTTTAAGTAACTCACTTATTTTTCTAATTTTTTTCCTCTTACTTGATTTTATTACAAAGGTGTATGCGTGCAGAAATATTTTACAGAAGCGCGTAGCTTGTTGGCACTTGGTATTCCTATCGTTTTAGCTCAATTTTCACAAACTGCGATGGGGTTTGTGGATACAGTTATGGCTGGAAGCGTTAGTGAAATTGAGATGTCCGCAGTTGCAGTTGGTTTTTCCATCTGGCTGCCAGCTATTCTTTTTGGCCAAGGGATTTTAATGGCATTAACCCCAATCGTTGCACAAATGAATGGGTCAGGTCGTCGTAACTTAATTGGTGACCAAATTCAACAGGGCCTGTGGTTAGCGCTACTTTTAGCCTTAGGTATTATGTGCCTTCTTTATAATAGTCAGCTAATTATTAGTAATATGCCCCATATTGATAAAGAATTGGCGGATAAATCTGTCCGTTTTTTACATGCTATTATGTGGGGTGCTCCAGGCTACTTATTTTATCAAGTATATCGTAGCCAATGTGAAGGGCTTTCAAAAACCAAGCCGGGGATGGTGATTGGTTTTCTCGGCTTAATGATTAATATTCCCATTAACTATATCTTTATCTATGGTCACTTTGGTGCCCCCGCTTTAGGTGGTGTTGGTTGCGGTGTCGCCACCGCATCAGTGTATTGGGCTATGTGTCTGATGATGAGATGGTATGTGAAACGTGCTACTGCACAGCGTGATATTCGCCCTACACTCTCTTTCACATCGCCAAATCCATTAATCTTGAAGCGAATTATTGTGTTAGGTACGCCAATTGGTCTGGCACTTTTCTTTGAAGTCACTTTATTTGCTGTCGTTGCACTGCTAGTCGCTCCATTAGGTGTTGTCGCAGTAGCCGGTCACCAAGTTGCGTTGAATTTCAGCTCCGTGATGTTTATGTTCCCATTATCATTAGGAATAGCTGCAACCATTCGCGTAGGTTACAACTTGGGACAAAAATCAACTGAAGCTGCTAAAGTTTCATCTTATACTGGCATTGCTGTTGGCTTAATGGTTGCTTGTTTTACCGCGGTTCTCACAGCCGTCTTCCGTGAGCCGATTGCAATGATGTATAACAAAAACCCCGAGGTGGTTGTTTTAGCAAGTAGTTTAATGTTATACGCCGCTATTTATCAGTTGTCAGACTCTGTGCAAGTTATTGGTGCGGGCATTTTACGTGGCTATAAAGATACGCGTTCTATTTTCTTTATTACCTTCACTGCATATTGGTTACTTGGCTTACCTTCCGGCTATATCTTAGCGTTAACTGATATCATTGCACCGGCGATGGGGCCTAAAGGCTTCTGGATTGGCTTTATTATTGGTTTGAGTGCGGCTGCAATAGGAATGGCGACACGAATTATGTGGATCCATAAGCAGACCGAGGATGTTGTTTTACTTCGTTCAGCGCGCTAATCGACGGTTTTTTAAGCTTTTTATTATGGGAGAAGATGTATTTCGCACCAGATAGTTTTAAATACGAGCAAACTATCACGAAAATACATTTTCCCCTTGCCAGATGAACTTCATAACGTTAATATTCATCCCCGTTGTCACCTAGATAACTTTTAGATGCGTCCGTAGCTCAGTTGGTTAGAGCACCACCTTGACATGGTGGGGGTCGGTAGTTCGAGTCTACTCGGACGCACCATTTCTAGTGAACACAATGTTAATTTTCAGCGCGTCCGTAGCTCAGTTGGTTAGAGCACCACCTTGACATGGTGGGGGTCGGTAGTTCGAGTCTACTCGGACGCACCATTTCAAATTAACACAAATCAAGTCTCTCAGTGCGTCCGTAGCTCAGTTGGTTAGAGCACCACCTTGACATGGTGGGGGTCGGTAGTTCGAGTCTACTCGGACGCACCATTTAATTTATCTTCCTACCCCACTAAAATTTCTCTTGATTGTCTATTATTATTCCCTTATTTTGTTGCGCAACAAATTAACAGCCTAATATCAACTGAATTTTTGATCTGAACGCCTTCTTCTTTTAATTTAATAAAATTTGATTTGTCTCACAGTTTTTTGTTGTCTATAATACTCACATTGGCTGAAAGGTTTCAACAGTAATAAATCAATACGTTAGCTTTAATTGAATTTGTCATCTACACTATAATAAGAATCAAAATGTGACAAATTTAAGTGTAAAAATGCATTAAACACCAGACTGTCGCCTATTCTTATAAATGAGTTGCGCAACAAAATTTACCCTGCGCACGACTTATTAAATGTACTAAGCATCGGCGGCAATACCGATTTCCTTTATAACATTAGATAGACTGCCATGAAAAAAACCAAAATTGTTTGTACTATCGGTCCAAAAACCGAATCAGAAGAAAAACTGACCCAACTCCTTGATGCAGGCATGAACGTCATGCGTCTCAATTTCTCTCACGGTGACTACGAAGAACACGGTCAACGTATCAAAAACCTTCGCGCTGTTTGTGCAAAAACAGGTAAACAAGCTGCTATTTTGCTAGATACTAAAGGGCCTGAAATCCGCACCATGAAATTGGAAGGTGGTAACGACGTTTCTCTCGTTGCTGGCCAAACTTTTACATTTACTACCGATACCTCTGTGGTAGGTAATAAAGATAAAGTTGCGGTGACCTATGCGGGTTTAACTTCAGATTTGAAAGTTGGCAATACCGTATTAGTTGATGATGGCTTAATTGGTATGAAAGTGACTAATGTCACTGCAACTGAAGTTGTTTGTGAAGTTTTAAATAACGGTGACCTCGGTGAGAAAAAAGGGGTTAACCTGCCAGGCGTTTCAATTGGCCTTCCAGCGTTAGCTGAAAAAGATAAAGAAGACTTAGTCTTTGGTTGCCAGCAAGGTGTTGATTTTGTTGCTGCTTCATTTATTCGTAAGCGCTCAGATGTTGAAGAAATTCGAGCTCACCTGAAAAAACACGGTGGCGAGAACATCCAAATTATTTCTAAAATTGAAAACCAAGAAGGTTTAAATAACTTTGACGAGATTTTAGAAGCCTCTGATGGCATCATGGTCGCTCGTGGTGATTTAGGCGTTGAAATCCCAGTTGAAGAAGTTATTTTTGCACAAAAAATGATGATTGAAAAATGTGTTGCTGCACGCAAAGTCGTGATCACAGCAACCCAAATGCTTGATTCAATGATCAAAAACCCACGCCCTACTCGCGCAGAAGCGGGTGACGTTGCCAATGCTATTTTAGATGGCACTGATGCGGTTATGTTGTCTGGTGAAAGTGCTAAAGGTAAATACCCGGTAGAAGCTGTTACCATTATGGCAACTATCTGTGAGCGTACAGACCGTGTAATGCAAACTCGCATCGATAACCAAAAACCAAGCCAACGCCTACGTGTCACTGAGGCTGTATGTCGTGGTGCGGTGGAAATGTCTGAAAAATTAGATGTCCCATTAATCGTTGTTGCAACTTATGGCGGTAAATCGGCTAAGTCTGTCCGTAAGTATTTCCCTACTGCACCAATCTTAGCGTTAACTACCAATGAAGAAACTGCACGTCAGTTACTGTTAGTTAAAGGTGTGATCCCAATGATAGTTGGTGGTTTTACTTCTACAGATGACTTTTATCGTGAAGGTAAACGTGCAGCTCTAGAAAGTGGCTTAGCTGTTTCTGGTGATGCGGTTGTCATGGTCTCTGGCGCATTAGTACAAAGCGGAACAACCAATACATCTTCAGTTCACGTACTTTAATTAGTCTTTAATTGTCTTCTAAAAGGCCGATAGTGATTATTTTAGCTATCGGCCTTTTTATTTAGATTTAACATTTAGTGCTGCCTTGATGTAACTATCCCTTTATTTACTTTTCTCTAGTAAATATCTTATTGCATTTTAAGTGTAATATCATGAACCCCACTTAAATTGGTCAAATAACAACCTTCATTGATCTTAATTTAAATTTTTCTTCTTTTTCCTAGTACTAAATATAAAGTATTTCTAGCAAAACTTCATATTTAGTACTAGCATAAGACATAGTAAGTGCCATACCCTAATTTTCATTAGGTTGTTTTAAAGGGATATAGCAAGCTTTAAGATAACAAGCTTAGCTCTATTGTTTGGTGACTTGCTTTTTTATATTTTCAAGATAAATCAATCTAGAGGGTAAAATAATGATTCGTACTAAAATTGTACTGGGCTCTATCGTATTAGCTTCAGCATTACTAGCGGGTTGTTCTAACAGCACTGAAGTGCAAAAACTCTCTTCAGATGTGCAAACTCTGAATGGTAAAGTTGATCAACTGAGCAACGACGTTCAGTCTCTGCGCTCTGACGTACAGACAGCTCAAGAAGAAGCAGCACGTGCTAACCAACGTCTGGATAACCAAGTTCGTACTTACAAAAAATAAGTTCGATTTGGCGATAATCTAGTCTTAAAGATCCTTCTTTGAAGCTAGTAGCATTTATGAGGGCCTATGAAAATAGGCCCTTATTATTTTGTCAGGGTTATTGAGTTACAACAGAAGAGCGGTATTTCGCAGGTAACAAGGCCCCAACTTTACCGTCATAGATGGGTTCTGGCTGTGAAATCGAGAATGGCTCAATAGGTACTAAACCTTGGTGTTGTGTTTCATCTTCAGGGATACCATTACTCTGATCATTATTTACACGCACAGGCATACCAGAACGCCTTGCTAGCTCTTTTTCCACTAAAGCCTTATCAATCCCTTCATTTTCTAGAAAACGCTTGAAATCGTCAGACAGCTTGATTGGCATGGTTTGTGGGTCATCACCGCTTGTTCGTGACAATGGCTGATGCACCTCAATGTAATAACTGCCATCAGTTTCTTTGGAGTATTTGACAGGCTGATCAATAACTTGGACACGAGTTCCTTTTGGTACTGTTTTAAATAATGCTTCGATATCATCAGGACGTAAACGAATACAACCGGAGCTCACTCGCATACCAATACCAAAATCCGCATTAGTGCCGTGTATCAGATATTCACCACGCCCATACGCTAGGCGTAATGCATACAAGCCCATTGGATTTTCAGGCCCTGCTGGAACGACGGCTGGAAGAGTTATACCTTCTTTAGCGTAATTTTTACGGATATTCGCCGTTGGTGTCCATGTAGGATCTTTAATTGACTGACTTACTGAAGTCACCATTTCAGGTGTGTCGCGACCTAACTGGCCGATACCAATAGGATAAACAATCACTTCCTCACTGTTCGCAGGGTAATAATATAAACGCAGCTCCGCCAGGTTAATCACAATTCCCGTTCTTGGTGTTGATGGTAACAACATTTGTGCTGGAATGATGAGTTCTTTACCCGCTTCAGGAAGGTACGGGTCTGTTCCTGGGTTTGCTTCAAGCATACCGAGTAGACCGATTTGGTGCTCACTTGCAATGGCCTCCAATGGTCGCCCATCATTGGGGACGATATACGTGTAATTTTCCCCGATAAGACGAGTGTTACTGTCAGGTAATGGATATTCTTTTGCTTGAGCTGGAGCCAATAAGGCGCTCATGACAAATAAACTTGCCACCGTCAAAACTCTTTTCATACCTACTCCAAGGAAAATAGTGTTCTTACAATAATTCAATGATTATTGTTCATAATAGCAACTATCCTTCATATCTTTAATACTAATTAAATATTTTTATTAAGTATTAATAAGGAAGTAGTCTTTTTATGATAGCCAAATACAATCACTTTAATGGACTGGTCGAATAAAAATAATAACCAAGAAGTAAAATATAAGTAAGGGAGCATAACGCTCCCTCGGTAGGATCATACTAATTGTGCCGCACGCGATAAAATTGTGCGGATCATTGCATTTAAACCTTGAGTTCGCGAAGGTGTTAAATGTTGCTCCAATGCAAGTTGTTCAAAAAATGACTTCACATCGAGTGCGAGTATTTGTTGCGCCGTTTTGCCTTGAAAAAGGATAATCACAATAGCAACTAACCCTTTAACGATTGCTGCATCGCTATCACCTGCAAACGTAATTGTCCCGTCTGCTTGTTTTTGCATATCAATCCACACTTGGCTTTGGCACCCTGCGATTAAATTATTATCGCTTCTTTGTACCTCTGAGAGTTCAGGTAAACGTCCCCCTAGCTCTATCATATAGAGATAGCGTTCCTCCCAGTCCTGACAACGGGAGAAATTACGTAATAACTTATTTTCATCGGGTAATGCGGGCATGCTCAGTTCCTTTACCATATATTTCTTATGTGCTTAGCCTAACAATTTTTTAATGCGCTGTAACGCATTGTATAAAGAATCGATTTCTTCTTTCGTGGTGTATATCCCCACAGAAGCACGGCACATAGCAGGAACGTGATAATGTTCCATTAATGGTAAAGCACAGTGATGGCCAGTACGGATAGCAATACCATATCTATCTAGAAAAGAACCCACATCATAGGCATGGTGCTGACCTAGATTAAACGCCAAAACGCCTTCCCGTTGGTCATTGCCATATAATATAACTGATGGTATTTCTTGCAATTTCTTAGAAGCATATGCTATCACTTCAGCTTCATGAGCAAATACATCAGGTAAATTAAGTGCGTTTAAATAATCGAATGCCGCCCCTAACCCAATAATTGCGCTAACGTTCGGTGTTCCTGCTTCAAAGCGCCATGGCGCATCAGCAAAAGTGATCCCTTTGGTCAGGCTGACTTGACGGATCATTGCCCCACCGCCCTCCCATGGTGGCATCATATCCAAAATAGCTTTTTTGCCATAAAGGATACCAATACCTGTCGGGCCATATAGCTTATGCCCTGAAAACACATAGAAATCACAGTCTAAGGCTTGCACATCAACCTGCTGATGCATTGCACCTTGTGCACCATCGACCAATACCGCGATCTCTCCACCTTTTGAAGCCGCAATCGCTCGCGCTTGTTTAATGATATCCTGTACCGGATTAACTGTTCCCAATACATTAGAGATATGTGTAAAGCTCAATAATCGCGTACGTGAATCAATGACATCATTTAATACATCTAATTGCAGTCTACCATCGTCAGAAATTGGGATAACTCGAATTTCAAAACCAATTTCTTCAGCTAACATATACCAAGGTACAATATTCGCATGGTGCTCCATTTCAGTGATGACAATATTGTCCCCTTCATGGAAATACTTTCGACCAAAACTATTTGCAACAAGGTTAATACCTTCCGTTGTGCCTTTAACAAACACGATTTCTTCATTTGAAGCTGCGTGAATGAAAGCGGCGGCTTTTTGACGAACCTCCTCCATCATTGTCGTCGCATTTGCACTGAGAGTATGTATACCGCGGTGAACCGCGGCATACTGATGTAACGTAAACTCACTTTCTTTTTCAATAACTTGCAAAGGCTTTTGTGCACTTGCGGCGCTATCTAAATAAACCAACGGATGATTATTGACTGACTGTGATAAGGCAGGAAAATCCTGCCTTACTGAAGCGATATTGAATAGCATGGATATTAAACCTCCGCTAAGCGCTGGCGGATGTTTGCCATCACAGCGTGTTTTAACTCTTCCGATTCAATAGATTCTGTAAGTTCCGCAGCAAATGCGATAATAATCATATGTTTTGCTGCCTTACCCTCAATTCCTCTTGAGCGCAGATAAAACAGTTGTTCTTCATCAATACGACCGACCGTTGCACCGTGACCACATTTTACGTCATCTGCATAAATTTCAAGCTGAGGTTTAGTATCAATTTCTGCTTTTTCACCTAACAACAATGTGTTGTTAGTCATTTGACCATCAGTTTTTAATGCGTTGGGTGCGACTTTGATCATGCCATTAAAGACTGCTTTACTGCTATCCATCGCAATCACTTTGTGTAATTGACGGCTATTGCAGTAGCCTTTATTGTGCTCTAAATACGTACGAGTATCAGCAATTTCATTGCCTTTAGGCAGCAGTATACTGTTGAGTTCAAACTCAGTATTTTCACCGTCAAGGCGAGCACTTGTATGGTTTCGTGTTAATAATGCACCAAGTAAAAAACTGGTACTTTTCACACGGCTATCACGCCCAATAACAATATCATTGTGAGCAAAATGCTGAGCTTGGCCATTTTCAATATTTAACTTAAAGTGACTAAAGTCTGCGTTATCACCGACTTCAACTGTTAAACGGCTGCCAGTCATGTGTGTTTGCTCATTCAAACTGACATAATGCTCAATAACTTGGGCTTTACTATTTACATCCAAGGTTAAATGGTACCGATATTGGCTAATATTGGTGGCCTGTTTATCGTCGCTACCCGTTGAAATATTGAGCAAGTACAATGGCTTTTCTGCTATTTTATTTGCTGCAAGATGGACGACTAACGGTTGTACAGCCAAGCTTTCGGTTAAATGCAAAAAAATCTCGCTATTTACAGGCGAAGGCAGTAAGTCTTGGTTATCAAGCAAAGCGACTTGAAATGGCCCCATATCAATAGAGCTCAATGCAGAACTATAACGCCCATCAATTAAAACAAGGCGATATGCATCAATTGGCAGAGCCAGTGCTTCGCAGTCTTGTGCTACAACATCACCATCACTAAAACGATACTGAGTCTCAAGTACAGTATTTAGTGGAGTATAGTGCCAATCTTCATGGCGAAACACAGGTAAACCAACTTGTTTTGCTATTTCCCAATGGGTTTTAGCATGTTGAGAATTCGCACCATGTCGTAGTTCAAATAATTCAGAAAAACGTGACATTGCTTGCTCATTGAGCTTTGCAACTTCTGCACGTTTTTGTGCTCTTTCACTGTTGGTCAATAAGCCAGCCATAACCCTGCTCCTCCAGTTTTTTTGCTAAACTGAAATCACCTGATTTGATGATTTTCCCTTGATATAACACGTGGACAAAGTCAGGCTTCACATAATCTAAAATACGCTGATAGTGGGTTACGATGATAAAAGAACGCTCAGGCGAACGTAATGAATTCACGCCATTAGCCACAATTTTCAGCGCGTCAATATCTAAACCAGAGTCAGTTTCATCAAGAATACACAATTGAGGTTCTAGAGCTGCCATCTGCAAGATATCATTACGTTTTTTCTCACCACCGGAGAAACCTACGTTGACAGAACGCGCAAGTAAATCTTCTGGCATTTCTAATAATTTGATTTTATCTTCAATAAAATCTTGGAAATCAAAACGATCTAATGCTTCTTGCTGACGATATTCTCTAACCGCATTAACTGCCGTTTGTAAGAAAAATTGGTTACTGACCCCTGGAATTTCAACAGGGTATTGGAATGCGAGGAAAACGCCTTCCCCTGCACGCTCTTCTGGATCTAGTTCAAATAGGTCTTTGCCTTTAAACGTCACTTCACCGCTATCAATTTCATACTCTTCGCGGCCAGCAAGTGTGGCGGATAATGTACTTTTACCAGAGCCATTTGGCCCCATGATGGCGTGAACTTCCCCTGGTTTTACCTCCAGAGATAACCCTTTTAAAATCTCATTACCTTCTACACTCACGTGTAAATCTTTAACACTTAACATATTTACATGCCTTTAGCGCTTTAGCGCAAATAAACTCGATTAGGATCAGCCAACGCTGTGCTCTAAGCTGATCGCCAGTAATTTTTGTGCTTCTACGGCAAATTCTAATGGAAGCTCCGAGAACACATCTTTGCAGAAACCATTTACAATCATTGAAATTGCATCGTCTTCGCTGATACCACGTTGTAAACAGTAAAATAACTGGTCTTCCCCAATACGTGAGGTTGTCGCTTCATGTTCAAGTTGTGCCGTATTATTCTTAACTTCCACATATGGGAATGTATGTGCACCACATTGGGTGCCAATTAACATAGAGTCACATTGGGTAAAGTTACGAGCGTTATGTGCACTCGGTAGAATTTTCACTAAACCGCGATAACTGTTTTGGCTTTTACCTGCAGAAATACCCTTAGAAATGATCGTTGAACGGGTATTTTTCCCGATATGGATCATTTTCGTTCCTGTATCCGCTTGTTGATTGCCGTTCGTTAATGCAACGGAGTAAAATTCACCGACAGAGTTGTCTCCTTTAAGGATAACGCTTGGGTATTTCCATGTGATGGCAGAGCCAGTTTCTGACTGTGTCCATGACATTTTTGAATTTTCACCTTCACACAATGCACGCTTAGTCACAAAGTTTAGGATCCCACCGGCTTCGCTATCTCCACCGGAGAACCAGTTTTGGACAGTCGAATATTTAACTTCGGCATCTTTATGAATAATAACTTCAACAACCGCCGCATGGAGCTGATAACTATCACGAACAGGTGCAGAACACCCTTCGATATAGCTCACATAGCTACCTTCATCAGCAATTAAAATCGTGCGCTCAAACTGGCCGGTTTTGGCTGCGTTGATCCTAAAATACGTTGATAGCTCCATTGGGCAGTGTACGCCTTTTGGTACATACACAAAGGTACCATCTGAAGCCACTGCCGCATTTAATGCAGCAAAAAAGTTATCATGGCTCGAAACGACTGACCCGAGATATTTCTGTACCAGTTCAGGGTATTCTTGAATAGCCTCACTAAACGAACAAAAAATAACACCATGTTTCGCTAAGTCATCACGGTAAGTTGTAGATACTGAGACCGAGTCAAAAATGGCGTCAACCGCAACGGCCTTCCCTTCACGTACAGGAACGCCTAATTGGTTAAAGGCTTCTTCAACTTCAGCCGTTAAATAATTATTGGTTTCCGCCACACCTGTGCCTTGTGTAGCACCAGATTGCGAACCACAGGTATCATCACATGAGCCACAAGATGGCGCAGAGTAATAGCTATAGTCTTGGTAATCGAGATTTGGGTAATTTGCTTTAAGCCAATGAGGTTCTTCCATGCCTTTCCAGTGATTAAAGGCATCAAGACGGAATTGGAGCATCCACTCAGGCTCATTACGTTTAGCTGAAATTGCACGAATAACATCTTCGTTAATGCCTTTCGCCATTTCATCCGTTGCGACTTCGGTAAAGAAGCCTTCTTTATAACGCTGGTCATCAAGCCAGCTTTGAACATCATCGCCAACTTCTACATTGCTCTGTGACATAATCTGACTTCACATGTTAAACGCCGAAGCTTTCACCACACCCACAGGCATGTTGGGCTTTCGGGTTATTAAATTTGAAAATTTGATTCAGCCCTTCTTGGACAAAATCAACGACTGTGCCATCAATAAATGGCATTGCTTCTTTTGGCACATAAAGGTGTGCGCCATCGAGTTCAAATAACAGGTGTTGGTCTGTTGGGTTTTCGATCATTTCAAACACATAACCGAAACCTGCGCAGCCAGACTGTTTTACGCCGAGTGAAAGCCCTTTTGTATTTGGGTTTTGCACCATCAATTTTTTGATTTGTTTTGCAGCGCTTTGTGTCAGGCTAACTCCCTGCCAATTGTTTTCATCAAATGAAAATGTCTCTACACCGTCAGTCATATTGACCCCACATTTCTTATGGCTTTTCAGCCTGTTATCAGGAGATTAACTCTGCCTACCCTATGGTAATGATTAGCTAATTGACTTCAACCATTTGTTTTAAGAGGTTATAGCTATTATAGCTCTTTTTTTGTTCATTTTCAGGTTATAAAACAAACAAAATCACAAAAAAACAAGCTTAACCCATTGATAAACAATAAATAAGTAGAGTTGTGTTTTTTATTTAAATTTGTACTAAATAATACACTTAATGACACAAATTAATAAAGGTGCATTTATTATACAACTTAATTAACTTGATAAAAAATGAATTTATAGAAAGAATGGGCATAAAACCATACAAAATAAAGGGTTTTATCGGGTTTTCTGACCTTTCCTTAGTCAAAAAACCCTGCAATTAAAATGGTTATTATTCAAATAATACGGCGGTTGTCAGGCGAGAAGTACAACACAATTTGCCTTGCTCATTGAAAACCTCAATATTCCATACCTGCTGACGGCGCCCTAAATAGATAGGTTTACAAATACCCTTAACAACCCCTGAGCGAGCAGCACTAACATGATTGGCATTGATTTCCAACCCGACCACCTTTTGTTCTCCTTCCGAGCACATATAACCCGCAATTGAACCTAAGGATTCAGCTAATACAACAGAAGCACCGCCATGCAATAACCCAAAAGGCTGTTTGGTGCGATGATCAACAGGCATTATCCCCTCTAAATAATCATCGCCAATTGCCGTGATTTCAATACCGAGATGCCCTAACATGCAGGTTTTTGACATTTCAGCGAGTTGCTGCAAATTAAATTGACGTTTCCAAATCATTAAACTATCTCCAGCAGCGCTTGAATCGGATGTTTTATCGATACATTTTCCATGCGTTTAACTTGGCTACGACAGGAATAACCTGAACTTAAACAACGTTCTTTTGGCAAAGAAGACATCGCCTCCTTCCACGATAAGTTATATATTCCTTTTGAATTTTCAAGATTGGCCACTTCGTGCCCATAAGTCCCAGCCATGCCACAACAGCCAACACTAACATTATTTAATGTTTGCCCAAAACGTGCAAATAACACCGCCCATTGATTCGCACTATTAGGTAAAGCCGTTGATTCAGTACAATGACCGAAAAAATACCACGGCTGAGTCGATGTGGTTTGCACATTGTGTGGTTCAGGCAATGTCATTAACCATTCATGCGCTAACATCACCGTAAATTGGCAGTGGTCTTTGCCTAAAATTTCATGATATTCATCGCGATAACAAAGTACTAGTGCGGGGTCAACACCGACCATTGGCAACTGCAATCTTGCCACTCGATTTAAAAAATCTGCCGTCTTACGAGCCGTTTTAGCAAACTTCGCTAAAAAGCCTTTGATGTGTTGTGCTTTTCCATTCGGCGAGAACGGTAGCAACACAGGTTTAAGACCTAATTTCTCAATTAAATGGACAAAATCAGCCACCACTTTGGCGTCGTAATAACTAGTGAAAGGGTCTTGAACCACCAGCACATGTTTTTCACGTTGTGAATCCGTCATACTTTCAAGTTGTTCAAGCGTGACAGAAACCGCTGCATGACCTGAAAGTTCTTGTTTTAATGTTGGTTGAGAGAACAACGGCAAATCCACCATACCGATAGTATGTTGACTCAGTTTTTGCACCACCGGTTGACGCAAAAAGAAATTAAATATGCCGGGTACTTTGGAAAATAAAGGTGCACTCGCTTCAACATTTGCAACAATATAATCGCGAATAGGACGCAAATAACGCCTATGATACAGCGCTAAAAACTTAGCTCTAAATGATGGGACATCAATTTTAATTGGGCATTGCGTTGAGCAGGCTTTACAGGCAAGACACCCTGCCATTGAGGCTTTCACTTCATGAGAGAAGTCATAATCACCTTGTTTAGCGCGCCAAGTGTTACGTGTTTTTTCTATCAGCCCACGCAATGACGGTTGGTCTTGTGTAATGCCCTTTTCAAGGTGTTCTGGTGTAACACCTTGTTCAGCTAATAGCCTTAGCCACTCACGAACAAGTGTCGCACGGCCTTTTGGAGAATGAATTCGTTGACCACTCACCTTCATGGATGGGCACATCGGGCTCTTCACATCAAAATTGAAACACAGCCCATTACCATTACATTCCATTGCACCACGGAATTCTTGGCGCATTTGGACTGGTATCTGTCGGTCATACGTTCCTCGTTTGATGCCATCAACCTGCTTCATCGGTGCATCCAACCCCGCAGGTGGGCAAATTTTACCCGGATTTAAGCGGTTATCGGGGTCAAATGCCGCTTTGATATTGCGCAACTCACCGTATAGCTCATCACCAAAAAATTCAGGGCTATATTGTGCACGAAAACCTTTCCCATGTTCCCCCCACAACAACCCACCGTATTTAGCAGTTAATGCAACAATTTCATCAGAAATTTGTTTCATCAATACTTCTTGTTGTGGATCGCACATATCCAGCGCTGGGCGAACATGTAATACTCCTGCATCCACATGACCAAACATGCCATAATTTAAGTTATGACTGTCTAATAACGCACGGAATTCCACTATATAATCAGCAAGATGCTCAGGAGGAACGCAGGTATCTTCAACAAATGGAATTGGCTTCGCCGCACCTTTACTGTTACCCAACAGCCCCACGGCTTTTTTACGCATGTTATAAATACGCGTAATATCTTCAAGATCATGGCAAGTTTGATAGCCAATCACCCCAGCTTGATTATTCGCCATTAATTCATCTAAGCGTTGGCACAAGCTTTCAGTCAATTGATTGATTTCATCTTCATCATCGCCGCTAAATTCAACGATGTTTAACCCTAACATTTCTTTGTTTGGCACATCCGTAATTAAGGCTTTAACAGAATGCCAAACGATGTCTTCTTTCGCTAGGTTAAGCACTTTTGAATCCACAGTTTCAACTGATAGCGCTTTAGCTTGCACCATAAAGGGGGCATTACGCAGTGCAGACTCAAATGAGTCATATTTCACATTCACTAAACGACGTACTTTAGGAAGTGGCGTAATATCCAATGTTGCTTCAGTGATAAAAGCAAGAGAGCCTTCTGAGCCAGTGAGAATGCGAGTAAGGTCAAATTCAGTTAACTCATCATTAAATACATGACGTAAATCATACCCTGTCAGGAAACGATTTAATTTGGGAAATTTTTCTTCAATTAGAGAACGTTGCTCTAAGCAGCGCTCTAACACCGTTTTATAAATACGCCCCACTGTAGAATCTTCTGACGCAATCGTTTGGGCGAGTTCGATAGGCATAGCGCGCGTATCTAAGCATTCTCCCCCTAAAACCATGGCTTTAACGCCTAACACGTGATCAGAGGTTTTACCATAGACTAATGAGCCTTGGCCTGATGCGTCAGTGTTGATCATTCCACCTAGCGTTGCTCGGTTACTGGTAGATAGCTCCGGTGAAAAGAAATAGCCATAAGGCTTGAGATATTGATTTAATTGGTCCTTGATGACCCCTGCTTCAACCTTAACCCAACCTTGCTCTGGGTTTATTTCTAAAATTCGATTCATATAACGGGACATATCCACAACAATCCCTTCGGTTAAGGATTGCCCATTAGTTCCCGTTCCCCCTCCCCGAGGGGTAAAGCTAAGCTCACGAAATTTCGCTTGCCCCGCAAGCCGAGTGATTATTTGTACATCTGCACTCGAACGCGGAAACACAACCGCTTGGGGTAATAGTTGGTAAATACTATTATCTGTCGCCATGGATAAACGCTCAGCATAGCTGGTGCCGTTATCCCCAGTAAAACCGTGTTCTTGTAGCTCATGCAAGAACTCAATAACTAAATGACTAAGATGAGGAGCTTCTGATATACGCGGGATCATTATTAACGATGACTCTTGTTGTTTAGTGTTCGCATTACTCGTTATGTACTATCTTTATTTTAAGTTGCACAATAGTGTCTGAGGTCTATGATGAGTTACCTTCACAGCCTGTAAAGACAGCACAGCCGCTGATGACATTGTCATCATGAACCATATCACAATATTGTTTTTTTTAACCGTGAAAAATAATTACGTTATTTTCACCTAAAAATTTGCCAGATACGCAGAATTTTCATTTACAAAGGATCAATCATTAATGGAAAAATCGCAAAAACGCTTGGATCTTCCCAAACTTATTTTCGGCCTATTATCCATCGTTTTAATGATAGCAGCCTGTTTTTGGGTACTTAATCCATTTATTCTTGGCTTTGTATGGGCGGGAATGATGGTAATTGCAACTTGGCCACTATTATTAAGACTTGAAGCTCGCTTATGGCGCAAGCGCTGGTTAGCTGCATTAGTGATGGTTCTTCTTATATTACTATTATTCGTTATCCCATTAGGTATCCTAATTGGCAGTATTATTGAAAATAGTACTCCACTTATTGATTTAGCTAAATCACCATCAAGCCTAACGCTGCCTGATTTAGAATGGCTAAATACTATCCCGATGGTAGGTGAAAAAATTTACTATGCATGGCATAGCTTAGTTGCCAGTGGGGGTAATGCTTTACTTGCCAAAATTCAACCCTACTTTGGCCAAGCCGCAGGGTGGTTTGCCACACAAGCTATTAGCGCAGGAAGATTTGTTTTTCACTTGATGTTAATGCTGCTGTTTAGTGGTTTACTCTATCTTAAAGGCGAATCAGTCATGGTTGGTATCCGCCACTTTGCTGTGCGTCTTGCAGGGATCCGTGGAGATGCAGCTGTCGTATTAGCCGCACAATCTATTCGAGCCGTTGCGTTAGGTGTTGTCGTGACTGCACTCATTCAAGCCATTGTCGGTGGCATTGGCCTCGCTCTTTCTGGTATCGGTTACGCAGCAATCTTGACTGTTCTATTGTTTATTTGCTGTGTGGCTCAATTAGGGCCTTTATTAATCATGATCCCCTCCGTGTTATGGCTATTTTGGACAGGTGATACGACCTGGGGGATAATCTTGGCCATTTGGGCTGCCGTTGTCGCTACTATGGATGGCGTTCTTCGCCCATGGTTAATTAAAATGGGCGCAGACTTACCCATGGTTCTAATCCTTGTTGGTGTTATTGGGGGAATTTTATCATTTGGTATGATTGGTTTGTTTATCGGCCCGGTTGTATTAGCTGTTTCTTACAGCTTATTAAAAGCTTGGATGAACGAAGTCGCTGTTCCGAATGAAGACTTAACAGAAACTGAAAAGTTTCTAGAGGAAGAGTTTTCGATTAAAAAGTAGTATACCGCCAATTAGTCGCAGGTATGTTTAAGCTATACATGCTTGCGAACTTAATAAATCTAGTTCCATTAATATTTAGAAACAATATTTAACATTCTAACGTTAGTATTTAGTCTAATTTATGTTAACATAAATCTATTGAATTAATTCTCTTTAAGTAACAATGAGTAATATTAATATTGAGAGTGTTCTTAATGATTGTATAATATGAATAGTTTAATATTCAATTATTGAATCATATGAATCTAAGAAGCCGCGCCCTTCCCCCTTTAGGCGTTGCTTTATTAACTGAATTGCTGTGTGTAGTCTTTGCCTGTCAGCCCATGATAGGCTTTTTTTTTATCTTTATTTAATATGAATACTATTCATGTCATAATCAGAACATCACTTTATAATTATTGATTAACATCAATTTCTGTCATTATTATCCGTTATAATACTCCTTTGGCGTTATATAATTAATTAACTTACGTTACTCTTATTTAGCATATACTTGCCTGTTAAATTTAATACGCATAATAAGGGTAATTATATTTAGCTTATTGTTTGTTTATGCCTAAAAAGCATTACACAACCACTTATTCAAAACTATTTAATATCAAACTACCTATTATAGAATTTATCAATTTCTATAATAGGTAGCTTTGATTAAGTAAACACAAAGGCTGAATGCTATTTACATTCAGCCTTGATAATTAAAAAACTAAATAGTTATTGATTTTCAGCTATCGTTAGCCATGTTTGCACAACGGTGTCAGGGTTTAAAGATAAACTATCAATACCTTCATCAACCAACCATTGAGCGAAATCTTGATGGTCGGATGGCCCTTGCCCACAAATGCCTACATATTTATTTTGGCGTTTTGCAGCCTGTATTGCCATGGATAACATCGCTTTCACGGCATCATTTCGTTCATCGAATAATTCAGAAACAACACCCGAGTCCCTATCAAGACCTAATGTTAACTGAGTCATATCATTCGAACCGATAGAGAAACCGTCAAAATGTTCGAGGAATTGATCAGCCAGTAAAGCATTTGATGGGATTTCGCACATCATAATAACTTTTAAGCCATTTTCACCACGTTTCAAATCATGTTTAGCCAATTCTGCAACTACGGCTTCCGCCTGTGCAACCGTGCGAACGAATGGGATCATGATTTCAACATTTGTTAGGCCCATGGTATTACGAACACGTTTAACCGCTTCACATTCCAATGCAAAACAGGCACGGAAGCTATCAGACACATAGCGCCCTGCACCACGGAAACCTAACATTGGGTTTTCTTCTTCAGGTTCATAAATATCCCCACCGACTAAGTTGGCATATTCGTTTGACTTGAAGTCAGATAAACGGACAATAACGCGTTTTGGCCAGAAGGCTGCGGCTAAAGTCGAAATTCCTTCGGTTAATTTGCCGACATAAAATTCAATCGGGTCATCATAACCTGCCATCATTTGGCGAATTTCTGCTTGTAGCTCAGGAGATTGCTTATCAAATTCCAGCAACGCTCTTGGGTGAACACCAATCATACGATTGATGATAAATTCAAGCCTAGCTAAGCCCACGCCTTCATTAGGTAAACAAGCAAAATCAAATGCACGGTCAGGGTTACCGACGTTCATCATAATTTTGACATCTAGACTTGGCATATCACTCACTTCAGAGCTGTGAATTTCAAATGCAAGTTTACCTTCATATACAAAGCCTGTATCGCCTTCAGAGCAAGAGACAGTCACCTCTTGGCCTTCTTGCAAACGGTCAGTCGCATCACCGCAACCGACAACGGCTGGAATACCTAACTCACGAGCGATAATCGCAGCATGACAGGTGCGTCCACCACGATTGGTAACAATCGCAGCCGCTTTTTTCATGATAGGCTCCCAATCAGGGTCGGTCATATCGGTAACGAGTACATCCCCCGCCTGAATTCTATCCATTTCACTCAAGTTATGAATAACTTTAACCGCCCCTGAGCCAATACGATGACCAATTGCGCGCCCTTCAACTAAAACTTGTCCTTGTTGTTTTAATTGGTAACGCTCCATCACTTGTTGATTAGAACGAACGGTTTCTGGCCTTGCTTGAACAATATACAAACGCCCATTATGACCATCTTTTGCCCACTCGATATCCATTGGGCGACCGTAGTGTTTTTCAATCTGTAAAGCTTGACGTGCAAGCTCTTCAACTTCGTGATCAGCCAAAGAGAAACGATTGCGTAGAGCCTCTGGCACATCTTCGATTTGTACTTGTTTACCGTGCTCTTTACTATTGGCATACACCATTTGTAATTTTTTTGAGCCCAGTGTACGACGTACAATCGCAGGGCGGTTGTTGGTTAACGTTGGTTTATGGACATAAAACTCGTCAGGGTTCACAGCGCCTTGCACCACCATCTCACCTAAACCATACGCAGAGGTGATAAATACGACTTGATCGAAGCCCGATTCAGTATCAATCGTAAACATGACACCCGATGAGGCTAAATCTGAACGTACCATGCGTTGAACACCCGCAGAAAGTGCTACACCGCGGTGATCATAGCCTTGGTGAACGCGATATGAAATCGCACGGTCATTAAATAATGAAGCAAAAACGTGTTTAATCGCAACTAAGACTGCGTCTATCCCTTGAACATTAAGGAATGTTTCCTGTTGCCCTGCAAACGAAGCGTCAGGCATATCCTCAGCCGTTGCCGATGACCGGACAGCAAATGAGGCTTCCGCTTCACCTTCTGACAGTTGCGCGAATGCATCACGAATATCTTGTTCCAACTCCTTCGTCAGCGGTGTATCAATCACCCATTGACGGATCTGAGCACCTGCTACAGCCAGTTGGTTCACATCATCAATATCCGTTTCATCTAGCAGGTTATAAATGCGCTGATTTACACCGCTCTGCTCCAGAAAATCATTAAACGCCTGTGCGGTTGTCGCGAAACCGTTAGGTACGGATACTCCCAGATCAGATAAGTTAGTGATCATTTCACCGAGAGAAGCATTTTTGCCCCCAACACGGTCAACATCATTCATCCCTAATTGGTTATACCAAAGTACATTACACGGAGTGAGGCCATTTGTGGACATTGAAAGCGATCCTTTTATAGCAATTTAGTGACAGAGTACAAATCGTAAAAAATCTCGTTGGCGAAAATTCGCCTCGTGAAATAGACTAGCACAGACGCTAAGAGAAGATGGACTGGTGAATCGTTCCATCACTGAAGAAAACTTTTTTGTTCTAAAAATCGTTCAAAAAATGGCTATAGTTCCCCCTATAAACTAATTTTTAAACTTTAAACAAAGATAATATCTCCCAATATCCAGTGATAAATACAATAAGAGACAAATAATGATGACCGAATTAGGAGCAATGAATAATATGGCAAGCCAAGTTCAACGCACAGTTTTTTTTATTTCTGATGGAACAGCGATCACCGCTGAAACTTTGGGGCATGCCGTACTTTCTCAATTTCCGCTGTCATTTATTTCTTATACTCTGCCGTTTGTCACAAGCGAAGCTCGCGCGCAGGAAATTAAACAAAAAATTGATATTATCTTCCAAGAAACGCAATTGCGCCCTTTGGTGTTCTATTCGATTATCTCCCCCGAAGTAAAGCAAATCATCACTCAAAGTGCCGGGTTCTGCCAAGATATCGTTCAGAGCTTAGTCGCCCCGATTCAAAAAGAAGTCGGCCTAGAACCTGAACCCAAACTTAACCGAACCCATGGTTTATCTATGCAGAATATGAATCAATATGATGCACGTATCGCTGCCATTGAATATACACTGGCTCACGACGATGGGATTTCGTTACGAAACCTGGATCAAGCCCAAGTGATACTGATAGGGGTTTCACGTTGTGGCAAAACACCAACAAGTCTCTATTTAGCGATGCAATTTGGTATCCAAGCTGCAAACTACCCATTTACGGCTGACGATATGGATAACTTACAGTTACCAGCCGCATTACGCCCATATACGCATAAATTGTTCGGTTTAACTATTAGCCCTGAACGGTTAGCTGCCATCCGTGAAGAGCGCCGTGAAAATAGCCGCTATGCTTCCATAAGGCAATGTCGTATTGAGATAGCTGAAGTTGAAGCTTTATTTAGACAAAATAAAATCAATTACTTAAATACAACTAACTACTCTGTTGAAGAAATTTCCGCAAAAGTGATTGATACCATGGGCTTACAAAGACGAATCTTTTAATGAATACAAATAAAAAAAATATTCATTCCAGCTAAGTTGGAGGTTGAAATTACGCCACATTCGTTTATTGTGATCTTAATCACTTATAGGGCATACGCCTATTAAAGTTCTTTGAGAAAGAAAATGCACAAAACTGATGAATTACGTACTGCGAGAGTGGATAGCTTAATTACCCCACAAACTCTCGCTTATGAGTTTCCTATTTCCCAAAAAGTCGCCGAAAACGTGACAGCGTCACGCAAACGCATAGAACAAATATTATCCGGTCAAGACCCGCGTTTACTGGTTATTGTTGGCCCTTGTTCGATTCATGACATCGATGCGGCTATTGAATACGCTAAAAAATTAAACGCATTAAGAGAGCATCATCAAGACCGTTTAGAAATCGTCATGCGAACTTACTTTGAGAAACCACGTACTGTCGTGGGTTGGAAAGGGTTAATTTCTGACCCAAACCTTGATAATTCTTGCCAAGTTAATACCGGTATCCGGTTAGCTCGTAAATTATTAATTGAAGTTAACCAATTAGGGTTAGCCACGGCAACCGAATTCCTTGATATGGTCACCGGGCAATATATTGCAGATCTGATTAGTTGGGGAGCAATAGGTGCTCGCACAACAGAAAGCCAAATTCACCGTGAAATGGCATCCGCATTGTCTTGTCCTGTTGGTTTCAAAAATGGCACAGACGGTAATATTAATATTGCCATTGATGCAATAAGAGCTGCAAAGGCACAGCATATGTTTTTATCACCAGATAAAAACGGGCAAATGACCATTTACCAAACTAGTGGTAATCCACATGGTCATATCATTATGCGTGGGGGTAAACAACCTAATTACACTGCCGGTGACTTAGCCGCAGCTTGTGACAAACTACGTAAATTTGAATTACCAGAGCATTTAGTGGTCGATTTTAGCCATGGTAATTGCCAAAAAATTCACCGTCGCCAACTCGAAGTTGCTCGAGATATCGCTGAACAAATAAAAGATGGTTCTACCGCTATCAGTGGTGTAATGGCAGAAAGCTTCTTGGTTGAAGGCACGCAAAAAGTGGTTTCTGACCAACCTTTGGTTTATGGTCAATCAATTACCGACCCATGCCTTGGCTGGGAAGATACCGAGCAACTTATTGAAATTCTTGCTCAAGCTGTTGAATCACGCTTTAAATAAACCCAATAATTCCAAAATTCTTCTATTACAAGCCCTTTAGTTTCGTTTACTAAAGGGCTTCTTTATATTTAAATCAGAAATAATTATTATTTAAACATAATTAAAACGATATAATACTCTAATTAATCAAATAAAATAGAATTTTAATCCAAAAAAGTCTTGACCCACCCCACACTAACGATAATAATTCTCACTACGAACTAATTTATGCGTTCGGTTTCCTGTAGCCCAGCCCGACTATCCGCTACAACATTACAGTGCTAAATAGTTCTAACAAATAAATACGCTACGCGAACACTTATTGCATGCCACCCAGAGATTTTATCCAGGCAGCCAGCAAATTTTGAAACCAAAGGAAAGGATTTCCTATGCTGTTTAAATCGATGCCTACATCAACTCATCAAGAACATAAAATACCACTCTCCGCTATTGCAGCTACCATTATAATGACAGGGTTTAACAACACAGCCTTAGCTGAAAATTTATTACCCGCAAAAGCAGTGTCAACAACGGATACCCGCGACATTATTCACGTTTCTACCTCACCTTATGACTTAGAAAAAATTGCTGTTGCAGAGAATGTTGAGGTTATTGATGCCCAAGCCCCCGAACAGCAAGCCGCCACATCCGCCCTTGATTTATTAAAAGGCCAACCTGGGGTGTTTGTCTCTGGTTCCAATAGTACTTATGGGCAAAGTATTCAAATGCGGGGCTATGATCCCCGAGGCGTAAAAGTAACCGTTGATAATATCACTCAAGACTTTAATTCAGGCCTATATGATGCAACATTTATTGACCCAACTTTAGTAAAAAAGGTGTATATCCATAAAGGTTCCTCTTCGATACACCATGGCGGTGGCGCTTTGGCGGGGGTAGTCTCTTTCAAAACATTAAATGCTACTGATATTTTGAAACCCAATCAAAATCTAGGTGGCCGTATTTTCAGCGGTATAGATCACAATGAACATAGTTACTATGCAGGAGGAACACTATTCGGCCGTCTCAACACTCTTGATACATTAATCAGCTACAGTCAACGCAAGAAAAATTTGATTGGCTCACCTGATTTTGCACACATCGATAATCATGAAAATATTCATAATTGGATGCTAAAAACCACATGGACAGCGACTCCCTCTTACCTTTTAGCAATTCAGTTAAAAGATTATCGCAATGAAAGCTTAGGGGTGAAACAACCCAGTAAACCAACAACCAAAGAGCGTTATCCGAATACACCACATGAAAGAAACAGTCGCCAATTTGATGTCGCGATAAGCCAATACTTTACCCCTAAAAATAGCGTTAACTGGCAGGCTGAGTGGGATATTTACTATAGTGATTTATCTCTAGACCAAACTGACACGGTCAAGATCACCACAAAACCCAAAGAGTACGGTACAGAAAGGCGAAATCAATACACCTACGGAACTAAATTCGCCAATAGCTTCACCATTCCAATGTATCGCTGGGCAAATCATCATATCCAAAGTGGCGTTGAGTATTACGCACAACAACAAAAATCAAACCAATATGCGATTAGCTACCCGGCAGCGTCATTAACTAATACTTCAGGTTGGCTAGTCAATGACATGACATTACAACACTTACCTATCACATTCTCTGCAGGCACTCGTTTTACACGATATCAAACAGATAGCACGCGCATAGCTAAAAATGCTCATACTAATTGGTCGTCACGTTTTGCTGTCAGTGCCACCCCACAACACTGGGTAAATATTTTTTCTTCTTATTCGGAAAGCTACCGTACCCCACGTATGAGCGAGCTGTATAACAATTCAAATCATTTCACGATCCCCTTCATCGGGATGAAATCAGACTTCCGCCCTTCCCCGGAATTACTACCGGAAGTCAATAAAACTATAGAAGCAGGGGTAAAACTCAGTTTCGATGATCTGCTAATAGCGAGGGACTCTCTACATTTTGGTTCAACTTATTTCTATACAAAAGCCAAAGACCACATTGCTCTTGAAGGAGAATACGAAGAAATATTTAACATAAGAAAGTTTAGAACCGAGCATTTTCCGAAAGAACTTTATTTTGTAAATATACCTTCTGCTACTATTCGCGGATTTGATAGTTTTATCCATTACAAAACACAATGGTTTGAGCTTAATCTCAGTCACAACCTAACCCAAGGTAATGAAGATGGCTCACATTACTCTCTTTCATCAATACGTCCTGAAACCCTAGTTGCTCGCTTCAATGCTCCCGTACTTGAAACAGGAGTCAATATCGGCTGGATCGGCGAATTTACGGGAAAAACTGCATTTGAAGGTAATGTAAAATACCAGTTATCACACCATAAATCGGATAAAGGCTTAGACCGCTACCACAAAGAGGTTATTCAACAGGCAGGTTATAGCCTGCATGATTTTTATCTCAACTATCAAGCCGACCAATTTATTAAAGGCCTCAGCTCAACACTAACGATGAAGAACGCATTCGATAAACAATATGTTTCTTCAATGGGTGTTCCTCAGGAAGGTCGAAATTTCCACCTTAACGTAAATTACTCATGGTAACGCATTAAAAATCGCATGTTATCAACTGGTTTGGCTAGTATTTAAAATAAAACAAATCAGTTGATGACTTTCTCCCGGCAATCTTAATTTTTCAAGGAAAAATTTGTGAACTCAAACCTCTACAATGATTACCAACAAATTCAAAAATCACATTCTGACTTATGCCCTCACAAAATCGCTGCCTTACTTCAGGTTTCAGAAGCACAACTAGTTCATTGCCGTGTAGGAAATGAGAAAGTTCTTCGATTATCAGGAAAACCGGCAGATATCTTGCAAAATTTAGTCTCTATCGGCCAAGCGAAGGGAATAACACGCAATAACTATGCCATCAGTATTCAAACCGGTGAGTATAGTAACCCGCGGTTTAGTCACCATGGCGGGCTATTTTTAAATCCTAAAGCACTCGATTTACGCATGTTTTTTGCACAATGGGATTCCACTTTTGCTCTTGTTGAAGAAACCTCAACAGGGCTACGCCATAGTATGCAATTTTTTGATAAGCATGGGGATGCATTACATCAGGTTTATGCTACAGATAAAACGGATATGGCTGAGTGGCAGGCTATTGTTGAACGCTATGCTTCGCAGGATAACTTACCTATTGTACCAAAAGAAATTCTCCCACCTTCAACACAAGAAATTAGTCAAGAACTAGCCACTGAGCTAGAACAACAATGGCGAGATATGACTAATGTGCACCAGTTTTTTGGAATTTTACAAAAACATAATTTAAGTCGTCAGCAAGTTTTCCGTGCGGTTAGCCAAGAATTAGCATGGCAAGTTCCTACCACCGCCTTATCTGATCTGCTTTCTCTTGCATACCAAGCACAAAATGAGGTGATGCTTTTTGTCGGAAATCGTGGCTGTGTTCAGATTTTTACTGGCAAAATAAAAGAGTTAACAAAAAATAATTCGCTCAATATTTCTGGTCATAACTTTCAATTGCATTTCATTGAAAATGGTATCTCCGAATGCTGGGTGACTCGAAAACCGACTAAAGATGGGTTTGTAACTAGTTTAGAGGTCTTTGATAAGCAAGGTAATCAACTTATTCAAATGTATGGGCAACGTATAGAAGGTACACCAGAACAAATAGAATGGAGTAAACAAATTCTTTCGATATCACGTATTTGATAAAAGAATGATAAAAATATAAATGGGCTTCTCATGGTAATTTTCTAAATACTTTCCAATCAATAATTGTGGATTAGGTTAGATATGAAATTTGCCATAGAACCCTTTGGCTCATTAATTAACAACAAAATAATCTACTTTTTGATATAAAAATAGAATAATTGTCTATTACCCACACAAAGAGTTTTACTTAAGGCTTATATTTTATTACCCCTACAAATACTGTCATTATAGAGATTTCCCACCATAGCAATTGCCTCGGAATTTCCTGTTTATTGTTATAGAAAAACGGTTACAAATGGAACAATAATTTTTCAATTATTTACTTGGTTAATAATTTCGAATGGCTTAAACAATTTTTTTGAATATAATGAAAAAATTCTCTTCAATTCACATAAAAAATAGAAAAATAAACATAATCATTTGAATTAAAACAATTTTAAACATACAGCATTGAATGTTTAAAATGTTAATTTTATCAACATCTATTGTACTGATAGTTATTCTCATTAAAAAACCGCACGTTTAGCCTATCGATATATCGGAAAAACAGGAAGAATAGACCCTAATTTCATGAGTTATTATTAGTTATTAATGAACAATAGCCTACTTGAGTAGGAGGTAAATATGTCAGAAAGTGTAGTCAACGATATTGTTAAATGGCTTGAAAGTCAGTTGCAACGCAATGAAGGCATCAAAATCGACACAATTGCCGATAAAAGCGGTTATTCAAAATGGCATTTACAGCGTGTTTTTAAAGAAATGAAAGGTTGCACGCTTGGCGAATACGTCCGTAAACGTCGTTTATTAGAAGCAGCTAAATCATTACGTGAAGGTAACTTACCTATTCTTGATATCGCATTGCAATATGGCTTTAGCTCACAGGCGACATTTACCCGTATCTTTAAAAAGCACTTTGATACAACGCCTGCAAAATTTCGCCAATCAGGTGAATTACCTGAATGCAAAAATTTTATGACCTGTAGTTGTCATAACTAATTATTGTAGAACATTCCTTCCTATTAGTTATTTGTAATTTTGAAGTCTATGTCTGAGCCGACTATGTCGGCTCTTTTTTTAACTTAATTCATGGGCTAACCAGTTTTCCAAATCAGCCAACTGTTCCTGCAATTGCGGCCATTTCACAACCATCTCTTTGCTCAATGCACGTACTGTTTCTGCCTGATACGCTTTACCTGTCAATTGCTCACTCAGCCACTCTAAAGGGGATGGGTCTAAACTATCCGTAAAAAACTGACAGCGGTTTATCACACCTTTTTCGATATCAAAATGAAACTCAATTCCCCCCCAAGGAAAACGGGTATCTGAATAGTGAGAGAAAGCCGGGGCTTGCCCAAAATTCCATTCCCAACTACTTTGTTTTGCAAAGGTTTTTGCGAAATTTGGCAAATCAGGTAGTTTTTCAGGAGAAATATACTCGGCAGCGACCGTTTCACCGAAGTAATTAAAAAAGCTTTTAATTATTCCTTCACAAACAATTTCATGAGAAATATTGGGGACAAGCTCAGATAAATTAGCCACACGAGAACGCACTGACGTAATCCCTTTTGCCTGTAATTTTTTCGGATCTGGATTCAGATAGTTTGCTAAGCGACTTAAATCTGCATTAATCAGCAAGGTTCCGTGGTGAAAACCTCTATCCTTCGTTTCTCGGTATGCAGAACCCGATATTTTTCGCGGACCACTTTCAGTTTCTAAAACTAAATCATTACGGCCAGAGATTTGTGCGTTAATACCGACAAGTGCCAATCCATCGACAATAATTTGTGTAGAAACTGTTTTGTCATATTCCGGCTTTCCTGCCATAAACGTAAAACAGGTATTACCTAAATCATGAAAAACAGCCCCACCACCACTACTACGCCGTGCTAAACGAACATTATCTTCTTCCATCCTCCGAGTGTTACATTCTTTCCACGGGTTTTGTGCACGCCCTATAACCACCGTATCAGCATTTCGCCAAAGAAACATAACACGTTGGTCGGTTGGCATTTGTCGGAAAATGGTTTCTTCAACCGCAAGGTTAAACCAAGGATCGTAGGATTCAGAGATGAGTAAACGTACTGTTGACATTAGGCTATCCTTAAAACAAAACTTGCCCTTAAGATAGCATAATCACTGAGGAAAATAGCGAATTTAGATGCGTCTTGCCTGCCAAAACACTTTTCGCCAATAGACGTTATCCATTGATGAACGGATCACCCCTTTACTCGTTGATGCATGAATGAATGTATTATCGGTATCGTAAATACCCACATGCAACCCATTCTCTCCTGAACCTGTTTTAAAGAACACCAAATCCCCTGGCATCAAATCTGATTTATCAATCCGTGTGCCTAATTGAGTTTGATCTACCGTTGTACGAGGTAATTGAATGGCAAAGCGATCATTAAATGTGCGATAGACAAAACCAGAACAATCAACACCATTTTGATTCATGCCGCCATAATGATAAGGCGTACCATACCACTGCTCTAGTTGGTCTTTTAATTGCGCTATCGTCATAATTGGATCAGATAACTGTGTTTTTAGCGGTGGTGGTGGCGTTCTTTTAACGGATGTCGATGAACAACCAATTAAAACTAAACACAATAATAGTGGTAGGTGTTGTATTTTAATAACCATAAAGCACCTTATTTATCTAACCCATTGCGATAACTTGCTTATATCATAGTGCGTTAAGACTATAATATAAGCAACTAAGAAATTATTCTATTCTCTCACTTGATGATTTATTAGGCCGGCTAATTAGCCATACCCCTAATAAAATAAAGCCGATACCAATGGCCTTTAACCCTGTAGCAGGTTCATTAAACCAAGGTAAGAAAACTGCTAATAAATAAACGAAAACATAGCTTAAGCTAATAAGCGGATAAGCTTTATTCAATGCTATGTATTTTAATGCTAATAGCCAACATAACATCGATAACGCATAACAAACTAACCCTAAAAAAATAATTCCTAAACTAGTAATATTAGCGAGTAACCAATCAAATTGCAGCCAATGCCAGCCAAGTGCGAATGAGGGTAATTCAACTACCCCTGCTTTTAAGCTCAGTTGAGCGACTGTAACTAATAACGCACTGCCAATCACCCATAAATAACCCTTGTTCATACGCTGATACTCATTAGCAAAATACCAAACATAATGGCAGCAACCCCTAACCAGTGGTTGAGCCCAGTTTGTTCTTTATAAACAAACTGGCCAATTAGCGTAATTAACACAAAATTAATACTTAGCATTGGATACGCGATACTTAGCGGCATGGTTTCCAATAATTTCAACCAAAACAACATGCCAAGCCCTAGCATGAAAACCGCCAGCACCAACCACCGAAGGGCTGATGCTGTTTTATTGGTTTTATTACTCTGCCAATTGACGACGGCTTGCTTTTGAGCCACTTGTCCAATACAGGTCAAAACGCTAACCAGCAATAACAGTAATAGTTGTGCAATCATAGTTGATGATAAACCACAATCGCCATACGTGAATTTTTAATAACTTCATCTGGCTTAGGAATATCTGGCAGACCTTCTTTACGGCCTAATAAAAAGACAACAGTTACCTGCCCTTCTTTACGTGCTTTTGTCAGCCATTGTGCAAACTGGTCCGGTTTTATTAAGCGATGTTGGCTATCTGGATATTCCAACCCATAACTTAACTCTCCACTACTATTGTATAAATAGATATTGGAATTTTGAGTTTCCCAAGCAAGACCGGCTGCGACCCCAACATTACTTGCCATCAGATATTTACTATTCATCAGTAAATCATGATTTTGATGAATAAAGTTTTGAGGCAATTTAGAATCGATGGTGTTGTTCGGCAGAGCACTGCCAATACACAAACTCACGGCCAAAGAGCACGATGCGGCCCATAACCAATATTTCGCATTTAATACCGTACATAGGTAACCGATAATCGCCCAAATAGAAAAGGCAACGACACCTAACACCATTTTTGACCATTCATCAGGTTCGTATAACGGCTTTTTGATCACTGTGCTCACGACAATTACCGCTATAACCGCAGCGATCCCTAATACAACATTAATAATCCCATTGGCTTTCAATGCTTTCATTTTACCACTACGAACGCAGTCAACCCCATACTTTGCCATAAGCAATGCCAATGGCGCCATAAACGGCAACATATACGTTGGTAACTTACCGCGGGAAATACTGAAAAAGATGACGGGAACAACAAACCAGCACAGTAAGAAAAACATATCGGGGCTAGATTTACGTTCTTTCCAACCTTTCATGATAGCACCGGGTAACAGCCCTGCCCATGGAATAGCGCCAAGAATAATAATCGGAATATAATACCAAAACGGTGCGATATGCTGAGCATCATCTGCCGTGAACCGCTTAATGTGCTCAATCCAAAAGAAATAATGCCAATAATCAGGCTCTTGTTTTGCAACCGCCAAAGCCCATGGCAAGCTGATAATAACCGCAGAAATTATTGCAAGCGGCCCATATTTGAGTAGATCAAGAAACCGCTTTTGATAGATTGTGACAGGCAGCATGACAATCACTGGAATAGCAAGGGCTAAAAAGCCTTTGGTCATAAATGCCATGCCACAAGCTAGCCCAAGACAAAGCCACGCCGCTAATTTGGACTTTACTTCCCTCGATTTCATTGCCCACAAGCAACAAAACATACTTGCCGCTATCCATAAAGACAACATTGGGTCGAGTACACTGTAGGTCCCGATGGAAAACACTAAGAACATCGAGATATAAATGAGGCTTGCAACATAGGCAACGTGGTTATTACGCCACATCATCTTTGCCATACGATAGACAAGTAATGCACTGAGAAGAATACAAAAAACCGAACCAAAGCGAACAGCAAAATTAGTTTCACCAAAGATCATTTGGCTAATATTGTTTATCCAGTAACCTGCCACTGGTTTTTCAAAATAGCGTACATCCAGCATGTAAGGAACAATCCAATCGCCACGCTGTAACATTTCACGGCTAATTTCTGCGTATCGCGTTTCATCTGGTTGCCAAAGTAAACGACTATTCAACGGCAACAAATAGGTTAGGATAAAAAAAAGAGCCAGCAGAGAGGCTCCTACTTTGCTCGCTCGGTTATTCAACATAGGTTGCTTATTCCTCTTCTTGGCAGCCTAGCCAGCCTTCACGTCCGGGGAATGGTGCCCTCACCACACGCCCTTTGGGCAATGAATTCAAATTGTCTGGCAGTAATTCACTCAATGTACAGAATTGGATTTCTTCTTGTGTAATTCGTTCCAATAATTGTGAAAATTGTTCCGATTTGGACATTCCTTCCACTTCTGTATGGATAGTATAAACTGGAACGCCTTGATCTTCTTTAATTGCTTGAAGAATAAAATCATTAAATGCATCATCACTCACGACTGTCCCTACGACTTCATCGTAAGTCGGCAGTGTGACAGGGATTTGAACCGTCCCGAGTGAACCATCGGCTAAAATTGGCCTAAATGGGTATTTACCACGACAATCACTGTTGTAGTCAAAGTTAAACGCTTGTTTAACTTCCAACACACGCTCATCACCTCGCCAACCAGCAACGGCAGAACAAGTCACTCGGTGTCCAATGGCTTGCTCCAGCGCATCCACCCCTAACTTAACTTGCTCAGTCAGTTGTGGTTTGCTCCATTTGGCAACTTTAGCCTGCCAACCTTGATGATCCCATGCATGTAAGCCAACTTCATGACCAGCATCCAAAGTTTGTTTCATCAAATAACCTAAATCTTTAGCAATTTTTTTACCCGGCCATGCTGTGCCCGCTAATAAGATATCTAACCCATAAAGGGATGCTGCGTTCGACCTAAGCATTTTCCACAGAAATTTAGGACGCAAAAGGCGCCATAAATGGCGCCCCATGTTATCGGGTCCTACACTGAAGAAAAAGCTGGCCTGAATATTATGCTCTTTGAGCACTTTGAGTAGCTGTGGAACCCCTTTCAAGGTACCTTGGTAGGTGTCCACATCAATTCTCAAGCCAACTTTTTTCATTAGTCTTTATTACCTAACTCTTCAACTGCACCTTGTAAGAAGAAATCTAATGTTTCTTCGATGGTATCTTTCATATCGATAGTTGGAACCCAATCCAGTAAACGACGTGCATTTTCAACACTTGGTTTACGGTGTTCAACATCTTGATACCCTTGGCCATAATAGCTGCTGCTTTCGATTTCACGGAAGCCTGCAAATGGAGGAAATTTCCCACGTTGAGGGTGTTTTTCGAAGCTTTCCAACAACATTTCTGCTAATTCACGAATACTCGCTTCGTTAGTTGGGTTACCGATATTGATGATCTGACCATCACATTTGCCATCTTTGTTTTCGATAATACGGAATAACGCTTCGATACCGTCTTTAATATCTGTAAAGCAACGTTTTTGTGCACCACCGTCAACCAGTTTAATTGGCGAACCTTCAACTAAGTTTAGAATTAACTGAGTAATCGCACGCGAACTACCAATACGTGCAGAATTCAAGCTATCTAAGCGAGGCCCCATCCAGTTAAATGGACGGAATAAGGTGAATTTCAGACCTTCTTTCGCACCGTATGCCCAAATCACTCGGTCAAGTAATTGTTTAGAAACTGAGTAAATCCAACGTTGTTTATTGATTGGGCCGACGATTAAGCGTGACTCGTCTTCATCAAACTCTTTATCATCACACATACCATAAACTTCAGACGTCGATGGGAAGATAATACGTTTGTTATATTTCACGCAGTAACGTACAACTTTCAAGTTTTCTTCAAAGTCTAATTCGAAAACGCGTAATGGATTACGGGTATATTCGATTGGCGTTGCAATCGCAACCAGAGGCAGAATAACGTCACATTTTTTGATGTGGTATTCAATCCATTCTGTATGGATGCTAACGTCACCTTCAATGAAGTGGAAGCGTGGGTTACCAATAAAACGCTCAATCGCAGAAGAACCGATATCCATACCATAAATATCGTAGTTACCGTCTTTTAATAGGCGCTCCGTTAAATGGTTACCAATAAACCCATTCACACCTAAAATAAGAACACGTGTGCGGCGTTTAACTTGTGCTGTTGGTTTTGCTCCAACACGGACATCAGTTACGATACCCATTTCGTTAGCAAGGCGGCTACCTTGCATATATAAACCAGTCTCGCTTTGGCCGCTAATCACTTCGATAGCGCCTTGGCCGCAAGCAATACGCAGTGGATCACTCGACAGTACCGTACCAGCTGCTTTACCTTGGTTATCATCTAAAACGCGTGCGCGCCAGATAACCATTTTACGTGCGCCTAAATAAGTGAACGCACCTGGGTAAGGTTCAGTTACTGCACGAATTAAGCAGTTAACTTCTTTTGCGCTATTATTCCAATTAATCAAACCATCTTCAGCGGTACGACGACCAAAGTATGTTGCTTGGCTTTCATCTTGTGCAACTGATTTGTAGCTACCAGCTTCAATTAATGGCAGTGTTTTATTCAATAAAACTTCCGCTGCTTCACGTACTTTCGCATGTAAAGTCAGGCTAGTGTCTGTATCGGTAATCGCCACTTTTTCTTGAGCAATGATATCGCCAGCGTCAGCTTTAGCTACCATTTTATGTAAGGTCACACCAGTTTCGCTTTCACCTTTTAATAATGCCCAATTAATAGGTGCACGACCGCGATATTTAGGTAGCAATGAGCCGTGTAAATTAAACGCACCTTTAGGCGCGATAGCTAACAGCTCTTCACTTAACATATCACGATAGTAGAAAGAGAAAATCACATCAGGTTTCATTTCGCGAATACGTTCAATCCATAATGGATGATTAACGTTTTCAGGCGCAAAAACAGGAAGCTCCATGTCAGCACTTAAACGCGCAACTGAGGAGTAAAAGTGGTTTTCATTTGGGTCATCAGTGTGTGTAAACACTGCTTGGATATCAAAACCTGCTTTTTCAAGCGCTTTTAGCCCTACGCAGCCAATATCATGATAGGCAAAAACAATAGCTTTCATTAGTCTTCTTCCTGATTTTTGTCGGATTTCGCATCTGCTCCAACGACTTTTTGAATAAAATAACGAGGTCTTGCGCGCACATCATTGTAGATCCTACCGATGTATTCGCCCAGTAGCCCCATGGCAACAAATTGTGCACCAATAAACATAAAGAGTACTGCAAACAGAGTAAATACGCCATCTGCTGCCCACTCTGCGCCAAAAATTAAACGCAATGCAATTAACAATACCGCTAATAAAAAACCGCCAGCAGCGATAATACTTCCTACAACACTCAATAAACGTAGTGGCGCTGTAGTCAGGCATGTTAATAAGTCATACATTAAATTAATCAGCTTCATAAAGCTGTATTTAGAATCACCAAACTCACGTTCTGCATGCGCTACATCAATTTCAATGGTTCTACGTGCAAATGTATTTGCCAAAATAGGAATAAATGTACTTCTTTCATGACATTGCAACATAGCTTGAATGATATGACGGCGGTATGCACGTAACATACAGCCGTAATCTCCCATTGAACGCCCTGTCGCTTTGGTGATCATCGCATTGATCATTTTAGAGGCTGTTTTGCGAAACCAAGAGTCTTGGCGATTCGCACGGCGCGTACCAACTACATCATAACCTTGCATAGCGGTTTGCACTAAACGTGGGATTTCCTCTGGTGGATTTTGTAAATCCGCATCCAAAGTAATCACTAAGTCGCCATCAGCTTGGTTAAAACCCGCCATAATAGCAGAATGCTGCCCATAGTTACGGTTTAAAATAATTGCAATAACGTGGTTATCTGGATTTTCTGCGGCTTCTGTAAGCATTTGTGCTGAACGATCACTACTACCATCATCAACTAGAATTAATTCATAGGATTGAGTTAATTGTTTACATGACTTGATAGTACGTTCTAACAATTGCGGTAAACTCTGCTCTTCATTATAGACAGGGATAACCACTGAGACTTTTTTTATCTCATCAAATTCATCTGCGTGTGACACTATTTTGACTCCAAAAGAACTGCTTCTACAGCTTTAACGACCCGTTCAACATCTGCATCAATCATATCGGGAAATAAAGGTAACGAACACAATGTGGCGCTATTCCATGTTGATTCAGGTAAAACTAACTCAGGGTATTTTTCGCGATAATATTTTTGTGTATGCGCGGCACGAAAGTGCAACCCTGTTCCAATATCATGCTCTTTCAATTTTTCCATGAATGTATCGCGATCAATACCGCATGCTGCTTTATCGACACGTACCATAAATAAATGATTTGCATGTAAATGAGAGTAACTAGGGACACTCAACATTTGTAAAGGAGAATTTTTCAGTAACTCACGATAACGAGCTGTAAGTTCCGCACGACGCTGATTTAATTGCTCAACTCGTGATAACTGCACCACTGCAATCGCGGCGTGAATGTCTGATAAATTATATTTAAAACCGGGCTCAACAACCTCGGCTTGCGGCTTACGGCCTTGCATTTGTCTATCAAACGCATCAACCCCTAGACCGTGAAACTTAAGTGTACGTACACGCTGAGCAAGTTCATCGTCATCTGTTGCGACTAATCCGCCTTCCGCACAGGTGACATTTTTAATGGCATGAAAAGAAAAAATAGACGTTCCCTTTTCGCCAATCCACTCATCTTTATAACGAGTACCCACGGCATGTGCCGCATCTTCGATTAATGCTACACCGGCTTTTTGAGCAACCAAACGCAATGCGTCAAGATCACAAGGAGCCCCCGCATAGTGTACTGGGATAATGGCCTTTGTTTTTTCTGTTAACGCTTTTTCTACGGCATCAGGTTGGATCATTAATGTGTCACGATCAACATCAATCATGACTGGTGTTGCCCCGAGCAACTCAATCATATTGATTGTTGATACCCATGTTTGAGAAGGCGTGATGACTTCATCACCAGGACCAATACCCAATGCCATTAATACAACATGCATGCCTGCAGTAGCTGATGACAATGCAATTGCATGTTTACAGCCATAGCGCTTACAAAAATCGTCTTCTAGCTGATGATTCTGTGGGCCTGTTGTTATCCAGCCTGAACGCAGAACGTTTTCTACTGCCTTGACCTCTTCATCACCAATTGCTGGTTTTGAAAATGGTAAGAAATTGCTCATATTGTTAATAGCCTAGTTTTCATTGTGAATAGAATATTCTAGTTAATTATACTTTAACCGAACCTCAACACCTGCAAACATTGCGGGATTATCATGTAAAAATGTGTGATAAAAACAACTTATTGCTTATCCGCTAAATTTATAACCTGCCACACTTGATGAGATGTACTGTGACTTAACTTAATTTCAGACATAAATATGTCAGATAAATTATTTTCTGTCATTATGCACTCTGGTTTCCCTATTGCGACTAACTGTCCTTGTTTCATCATCCAAATACAAGATGCATTTTTATATGAATGACTAAGGTCATGACCACTCATTATAACGGTTCCTAAGCAATCACAAAAATATTTAATCCATTTATCAAGCATCGCTTGCTGAATAATATCTAAATTATTGGTCGGCTCATCCAATAATATGAATTTTCCCTTGCATTGCTGTTTATCCCAGATCTGCAAAAATGCGGCTGTAATTCGAACCCTCTGCCATTCTCCACCCGAGAGTTGGCTAATAGGTTTACTTAATAATGATGTCAGTTGAAAATCTGAACATAAGCGATCAAAAATATCATTGGAAAACAAGGTGTCAGGTGAAAAAAGACCAAAGTATTGAAAAACTTTGAGTATAGGAACGTAACTAACTAATTGTGAAAGATAAGCACGCTGTTGGCTTAATTGTGCAATACGATATTGCCGTATACTTCGGCCATCAATTAAAATATCGCCACCTACAGGTAAATAACCGCTTATCGCAGCTAATAATGTACTTTTCCCCGCCCCATTCGCACCCAATAGATGAATTTGCTCTCCAGCCCGCACTTGAGCTGAAACATTAATCAATCGAGTATCGACGGTAATATTTTTAATATCAATAATTAATTTGTTATCCATCACTTCTACCGCCATTGTTGGTGACGAATTAACAAGAAAATAAATATCGGTGCCCCTAAGGTGGCCGTAATAACACCAATAGGAACTTCGGCATTGGCGATTAATAACCGAGACAGTATATCTGCAATTAATAACCCTAATGCCCCTGCTACAGCAGAACCAACTAATAATACTCGGTTATCTGTTAAACCACTTAATCGCAATATATGAGGAATAACCAAACCAATAAAACTAATCGCACCCGCAATAGCGACGCTGAGGCCAATTAATACACCACTAATAATAATTAATATCACACGCCATTTATGGACTGAGATTCCTAATTGATAAGCTTGTACTGTACCTAATGAAAGATAATTCAGTATATTACCTTGGAAGAGCACCCAAATTAAAAACGGTAAACAGCCAATAACAAGGCCAATTTGACGCCAGTCAACCCCACTAAAACTCCCCATCATCCAATACAGTAACTGCCGCAAATCAAGGTTACTGCTCATATACACCATCCATGTCATGCAAGCCCCACTAATCACACCAAGTGCAACCCCAACAAGCAATAAACTCGAATTATTCAAGTTCTTACGACGAGCAAAGTAAAGCAATATGGAGGTAAATAATAAAGCCCCTATAATCGCGCTAACACTTAATAGCCAATAATGCGTCACGCCTGACGATAATAATACAGTCAGAACCACCGCAACACCCGCACCATTACTTACTCCCAACAAGCCAGGTTCTGCTAAAGGGTTTTCAAATAAAGCTTGCATTATAGCCCCTGTGACTGCAAGAGCTGCGCCAATAACAATGACTGATAATGTGCGGGGAAAGCGAATTTGCCAGACAAAAAGCTGCGCACTTTCACTATTCCATTGGCTTGGCCATAATTGAATTTCCCCAACACTTAACCCAATAACAGATACGATAGCCAAAAAAATCATTAACACAATGATTAGTCTAATATCAGAACGGTGCTGCTTTTTTTGCAGGCTTATTAAGTGATCATTCATTAGGTTAATAATATTTAAAACTGCGTTATGGGTTTCTCGATTATATCTATTTATGAAAGTAATACGACAATTATCACTTTAAGATCCTTGCACCTTAATCAACGATAAACTAAAGGAACTTTATGAGCTCAACATTGATTGCAACAAACAGTCAACCCAAACTACAAACTAACCTTTTTGCTCAACAACCTAAACCTCATTCGTTTTTGCAACGAATAAAATCTGTATGTAATAAAATATTATCTCATACACTATTTATTCATCATCAAAGGTTCAAAGTTAGTGAAAACCCATTATATCGTCCACAAGACACAAATATTATAAGCAGTAAAACCACTCAATCGATTAATAATATTAGCAAATTAACAAGTAATATGGTGTATCCGCCCAAGAGCCCGTCAGAAATAGAGCTTGATAAAACAACCGTAACTTCGCAATTTAATAAAAATATACGCTTAATTAATGCCCAACAAAACATTTCAGATGACGAACGAAAAATGCATCATCAGCTCAATGAGTTAGATAAGGCAATCAGGCTACATCCTGAGTTCTCGTCAACAAAAGGGCTTTTTAGGCTTTGCGGTAAAAAAGAAGATATGCATTTCATTTTTCTACATTTATCTTCTAATAAGCCGCTTACTCAGAAATTTATTGCAGATAATAAGATAAGTCTACCAACCATAACTTTGGCTTATAAAGAGTTACTAGGACAAATTATGGAAAAAAAACAATATGCTACCTATTTTTCAAACACTTCGCCTGACGTAGCATTACGTGATGCTTATCAAAATCAGCAAGATATTATCGCGTTTATGAAGAAAAATAGGATCACAGATGAAAGAGAAACGAAAATATTAGCCAAGGTAAAAAATAGATTTGACGAAGTAACACCGTCACCACCATTATTCAATATGCTTACCTCTCTTTTGGCTGATATTGCTAAAAACCCAGCAATAAATATGAATGCAAGAAGCCTTGCAATATGCCTAGCTCCAAGATTGCAAACAGAACAATCTATCCCTTTTTCAAAATCACTTAACGATAGAATGGTCACCTTCCTTGAGGCATTAATTCACACTAAGCTATAACTTTGAAGCACCTAAAAACAAAAGACCGCCTAGGCGGTCATTGCCAGCCCCAGAACATCGGGGCTAGCAATATTTTTCAATAAGTTACGAATGTTGTGATAAGTTAATTCGCATCATTGCACCCCATATCGGTGGATGGAATGTGGATGCCTCCCCTTAAAGGGTTGCATGAAATGGCCTCATTTAAATAGTCAGGGGCAAAGTGTGCGTATGTCATTGTTTGCTGAATACTCGCATGACCCATGATTTTTTGAAGAGTGAGAATATTGCCACCGTTCATCATAAAGTGAGCTGCAAAAGAATGCCGTAAAACATGCACTGCCTGACCATGCGGCAAATCTGGTTTAACTTCTTTCAGTATTGATCTGTACGTGACGTAATCAACATCGAAAAGTAATCCAGAATCTTTTACTTTTACAGTTCTCATTACATCATCAGAAATGGGAACAGTTCTATGTCTACCATTTTTCGTTTTCATAAATGTAACTCGTCCATGTAATAAGTTTTCAGCCTTTAAACTAATGGCTTCTCCCCATCTTGCCCCCGTACTTAGACATAAAATAGTTATGCGTAAATAATCATCAGTCATGACATTAAGTAATTTTTCAATATCACTTTTTGTCAAATAGGCCATTTCTGGTTTTTCTTCTTTCAACTTACCAAGAGACTTAATCGGGTTACTTTTAGAGCACTCGCCAATTTCGGCCAATGAAGTAAAAATGCTCATTAGCAAATTAAACTCTCTATTGATAGTTGATGCCTTCACGCCACTTTGTAATCTATCAGAGCAGTACCTAGCTAATAACTTAGGTGTAATCTGGTATACAGCAGGATTACCCATATCCTTAGTTATTCTTGTTAAAATAGCCTTGTATTTTTTTGAATACTTTAGGTTGCGACCAATAAAATTCCACCAAATATCACATATATCATTTAATGATCTGTAGTCTCTTGCTTCGCTGTTCCACTCTTCACTATTAGCCGTCAGCATGACGCTTCTTTCATAAGCAATCGCATCGGCTTTCTTTTTAAATATCCGCTGAACTCTCTTTCCTGATCTGCCCTGCGGTCTGATATCCACTTTGTAACGTCCACCTTCAAGCGCCTTAATAGTCATTGTTGCGCCCTCCGGTTAAACGAGGTAATTCTAGATTTTCATTACAAATATAATATTGGTATATTTCCAACCAATTTTTGTACGTATAAACAACTAAATTATTAGAGTATGCCCACTGTGCGCGATAGCCGGTGAAATTTGACCAGCTTCAGGAAGTATCTTTCCGGTCGTAATCCATAAGCTATACTTTTCTAATTTTCGGTGTTTCAAAATACGTTCGACAGAAAGCCAGTTGATATTTTGCGGAACGGCCATTTTAATCTTTTCTACATGTAGCATTTCGTTAAGCTTCTCATTTAAGGTCATGCTTGTTTTTCCTCGTCTGTTTCATAATTTTTAGGGTCATAAAGTGCAGGTGCTATTTGTCCTGATTCGGACGCAACTTTTCCGGTAAAGAACCAGAGTGTGTATTTTTCATATATTGGGTGAGTAATAATATTTGTTAGAACGTCACCATTCGGCACTGTCCTACCAGATTCATATCGCCATAAAGCATCACGGCTTATACCAAGCATTTTAGCCGTTTCCGGTAAGCTAGTTAGCCTTTCACTTTCTCTTATGAGCTTTAGTTTTTCACCAATCGATATCATGGGCTGCTTTCCCTTCAATTTGTTCGTAGTTACTAGGGTTATATAAAGCAGGTGCTATTTGTCCTGACTCTGAGGCTGTCTTACCCGTAATAAACCAAAGAACATACTTTTCAAATTTAGGATGATTTAATATTTTTGTTACGGTCTCGATATCTGGAATAGTTTTGCCGGTTTCATACCTCCACAATGCATTAGTAGGAATGCCGATCATTTCAGCAACTACCGGCCTACTTAATAGCCTCTCACTTTCACGTAAAAGTAAAAGTTTTTCTCCTACTGTTAATTTCATTTCATATCCTTACTATCTCTGAATATAGCTAAGCTAAATTTCCCTCATTTTTAATTTTATTCTGTATATATTGTTCTAATAAAACAGGCTGAATTTGTCCATATTCAGGCGCTGTTTTCCCTGTGGTAAACCACAAAGCATATTTCTCATAAATGGGATGCGATAGAATTTTCATAATCACATCGCCTTTAGGGATCGCTTCATCTGATTCATAACGCCATAAAGCATTCCTTGGTATATCAAGTAATTCAGCAGCCTTAGCACGACTACCAATCATTTCACTTTCTCGCATGAGAACTAGCTTCTCACCTATTGTCAAACACATGTTGCTTTCTCCAAACAAATGATGTAATTTAAGTTCAAATGACCAATCAAGGGGTAATTCGGTGCAGAAATACCCCAATAGGAGAGATTATCACATGAACGAGAAATTGTTAGAACTGTTGTTCAAAATCCCAGACCCGATCACCGCTGATGAATTTTGTCGCCGAACTGGCAAGTCAGAAAGCAGTGTTAGAAAGTTAATGGATCGCCGTCGTTTACCTATCCGTACAGAGCGCCAAATTCACGGAGAGGGTTTCAGTGATATGCGTTTAATGATTATGTATAACGAGTATTTAGAAATGTGTTGGGAAGTCGCTCGTAAGCTTCCTGCAGCAGAGCGAATGGGCTGGAAAGATAGCTGGTTTAAGCGAGCTAAAAAGCTTATGGAAGATTTAGATGTCGTTCCAGACAATTTAAAATCTGTAGAGAACGCTTTAAAGGGCTAGGTGAAAACATGAGAGCCTGCATAGAGCAAATATCAACCCATAGCTTTAAATATCGTAACTTTCTAATAGTTAAGCTACCGGCTAAAACGATGAATCCCGTAACCCGCTATCATGTCCAACGAAATGATGATTCTTACGGGTTATTTGATTCCATGGCTCAAGCGACTAAATATATTGATCGTTTATATGGTGAAAAAAATGACCCAATTACATTTGCAACAGCATAAACATAAATTAACCGGTTCATCCGTTAATAAATTTAAAAGCAATAAAAAACGTCAATTATCTTTGATGGACAAAATATTATTAGTCGGTGGTATTTTATTTTTCTTGTACTTGTTCTCAGTTGCTATTAGATAAAAACAATGAGTAATTCAGCGGCTGTATTAGTGAAAACTAAACAGTTAATCCAGTTACTAGGTAACGTAAAGCAAGATGCAAGGCCGGCCGATATCATCGCGCACCAAGCAAATATCAAGCTTTATCAGAACCAAGGGGTAACCTTTGAAAGCCGAGTCAATGGACTAAATCAAGCCGCAAAGTTAAGAACATCAGTATTCCATTCTGATAAGGAAAATCCAGATAATAGAGAGCTAGCCGGATTTATTGAGTATTTGAGGTTAAGTGATGTACGGATGCTAAATATGATTTTTTATTTAGCAGAAATAAAAAACAATCAACATCATTTAGGTTTCGATGAATTTAATAAAGAGGAACAACAATCCATTATTTCAGCAATAAATCAAATTAAAGCACTCGCGGCGCTATTACCTAAACATATCGCCATGCCTATTTAAGGTAAATAAACAAATTAATGACGTTAGCGCGTCAGGGATTCCTACATTCTAAATCTGAGGGTTGGATAATGAAAAATAAAGAGATAAAGCCAATTTTGATAGGTGTTGATACTGCAACCGGTAAGCGCGATTACTCCGCTGTCGCTATCAGTATTACAGCAATTCGCGAAGATGAACGCAAAACCATGTATGACAAATTTTCACCTCGTCTTGATGCTATCGCGTGCAAGTTAATTAACGAAAAATTAAGCGATGAACAAATTCACCAGTTATTAGTTGGTGAGTCTGAGCATTACTCAAATCTGGCTGCGGAGTTAGATCATGTCTAAAGAAATTGACCGCGCTAGCGAGCACGAAATGCTCATACGTGAGCAACAAATCAAAACCATTACTAATCGCCTAGTCAGTGTTTCCGCTTTCGAATGTGAAGATTGTGGCAAACCGATTCCAGAAGAACGCCGCATCGCATCACAGGGCTGTATTCGTTGTATTGACTGCCAAACGATTTTTGAGCTTAAAAGTAAACATTATCGGAGCGTGTGAAGTGGCGAATAAAACCATACTTAAATGGGCCGGTTCTAAAGTTCGAATTATGGACCAATTACGCCCTCATTTACCTAAAGCAAAACGGTTAATTGAGCCGTTTGCTGGTTCATGTGCTGTGATGATGAATACAGACTATGAGCAGTATTTAATTGCTGATGCTAACCCTGATTTAATTAACTTATATGAAACTCTTACTATCTTACCTGAGAGTATGTTAATAGAGGCTTTACCACTTTTTAGAAGGAATAATAGCGCTGATTATTATCTTGCTAGATCAGAGTTTAATGATAGTAAACAAGCATTATCACGGCTAAGACAAGCAAGTTTATTTCTATACTTAAACAGGCATTGCTTCAACGGGTTGTGCCGTTATAACCAACAAGGCAAGTTCAACGTCCCCTTTGGACAATACAAAGCACCGTACTTTCCTAAAAATGAAATTGATAGTTTTTGTGATAAGGCTTACCTCACTAAAACTCAAATTTTAAATCTTGAATGGCAAGATACCCTTTCATTAGTTGATTTCAGTGATGGTGTTTATTGTGATCCACCCTATATGGGCGGGCGTGATAGCTTCACGCAATATCATACCGCCGGCTTTACTGATGCAGACCACGAAGCATTAGCAATTACTCTAAAAGATATTAATGATATCCAAGGTAATCCAATCACCGTTTCTAATTCGCCAGAAGCAAAGGCGCTTTACGCTGACCTCGGTTTTACTATTCACGAAATAGAAGCACCGCGCACCATTGCTAGTAATGGAAAGCGAACGCCGGCTAAAGAAATTATTGCTGTTTTAGCGGGGGTTAATTAATGATTCTCGATCCTAAAGACGGCGTATACATCAGCGGGACAGCCTTTGCTATTCAGCGCCATGTTGATGAAGATTCAAATGCGGTTCAATGGCGACTATTGCAAATCAATAAAATGGCTCGTTGCTATGAGTTGGTTTGTTGCCATTCTGATCCGTGGATGCTGGCGATTGAATTAACTTCTTATCATGTTGGCCGCGTTAAAGGTAAAGGCATCAAATCATTAGATGTTTACCGCCAAACAGTTGATATCATTTCACGCCGTTGTGAAACGGCCATCAACGCATTACGACCTGAAACCTTGGGTGGTGCGCTAAATGTCTAAGGTATTAGATTTTACGCAGCAACCGTTAACTTATACCGCGGATATGACTTTTCCGTATCCGTGGAATAAGCCAGAAAAAAATAATTACTACAAAGCTGATATTGACGCACTTGAGAAATCCCTTACCCATGAACAACAAATTCATGCGCAAGCGATTTTAGATGAAATTGAAACTTTACCGCGTATTTTACGTTATCGTATTCAAAAGCATTATGAATACATCATTAAAGAGTCAGGCCACTATAAAGCTTATGAATTTTTACGCTCTGATTTTTATAAGCGGATATTTCCTCGTATCACCGCGGTTAATTCACGATATGAATTAAAAACGAAAGCACTATTGACACTTTCAACTCGCTTTACACCTGAAATCAGTCAATTTAACCGGTTGTTTGACCTTTATGACAAACCAATCAAAAAACTGGCAGAGCACATTTCTAATGGTTTTTTCACTCTATATGAAGCCTATTGCGACCAGCTAACCGAGCAAAACGGCGGTGATCGTGAAATTATCTATGAAGATTCAGCACAAACTCAAATTTACGGGGCATTGGCTGAATTATCTCTAAATTTACATGTCACGCCGCTTTATCATCAAAGTTATCTCAAAGTTTTAAAAAATCGAAAGCGCCGCAAAGGGAAGCAAAACCTAACCACGCACCAAGTGATCGCAGCTATTTCTCGCCTTGTAAATGCAGATTACTGGCACCGAAAGCTAAAAGCCCATAGAACACAATGGATTGAGGCAATCATGATTGCCAATATGGACGTGTGCATTAATCGCCACCCATACGCCAGCAAACAAGCTATCCGCGCGGTTCAAGCACAGCGTTTATCCAACATGCAATATTTACAAGGTATGGATATTCAAGATGTTGAAACCGGTGAGCGTTTTGATCTGTTCGATAAAGTGATGGCCAGTGTGTCAAACCCTGAAATTCGCCGCATGGAATTAATGGCGCAAATGGCAGGGATTGAGCGCGTGGCAAAAGAACGCGGTGATATCGGGATGTTTATCACTTTGACGTGCCCGTCAAAGTACCACCCGACGAAGCAACGTAAAGAGAAAAATAAAGAAACCGGAAAAGATGATTATTACGCCGTACTAAACCATAAATGGAAAGATGAAGCCTACACACCAAAAGACGGACAGCGTTATTTAGTCAAAGTGTGGTCGCGTATTCGTTCCGCTTTCAATGATAACAATATCAATATTTATGGTGTTCGTGTTGTCGAGCCGCATCATGACGGCACCCCACACTGGCATATGCTGCTTTTTGTTGATAAGGCCAGCCGAGCAAAAGCTATTGATATTATGCGTAAACGTGCCCTGAAAGAGGACGGTAACGAAGCTGGCGCACAAAAATACCGGTTTGAGTATAAGCACATGAACCGCGGCGGTGCCGTGGGTTACATCGCTAAATATATTGCTAAAAATATCGATGGGTATGCCCTTGATGGTGAGATAGACCATGAAACCGGCAAAGACCTAAAAAGCATGGCGGCAGCGGTTACCGCGTGGGCGTCAACATGGCGTATTCCGCAATTTCAATTTTATAAGCTCCCATCTAAAGGCGCATACCGTGAATGCCGCCGCTTACCTCGTGGTATTTCCATTGCTGACAAACTTGGGGATGTTGCCGAACGTGTTAGAGCTGCTGCCGACCAAGGCAAATTTGATGAATACATCATGTCACAAGGTGGTCCATGTATTCGCCGAAAAGAAGAAACAATACGAGTTGCCCGAGAAGTTAGTGACGTGAATGTTTACGGCGAAGAGGTTCAAAAAGTTGTTGGTATTTATCATCAACTCAAAGCCGATGCACCAGTACTTAAAACCCGTGAAAGAAAGTACCAAATCGTCAAGAAAAGTGCCGTTGACGTTGATTTTAATCTTTTAAAGAGCGACAGCGGAGCGACTCGGAGTCCTGTCAATAACTGTAGATCGCGGATCACATCCAATCTATCAGATGTGCAATTTTACGAGCCTGAGCATGGCTCAGGTGAAGTATGCAACATTAAGGAATACGGTTTCGCGTTTATAGAAACAGATGCGCAGAACGCGGCAGAGAGCGAAATATCACAGAAAAATCAACAAAGACAGATTTCAAGCATTGAAGTAAGTGAGGTCGATAAGGAAATTCAGTCGGAAATTATCAATTTTGCCAACGAAGTCGGCATTAAATTCGATATGCCACAAATAGAAACCATGTTCATTAACGGTTTAGGCGTGAGTGATGGACTGCATTTTATAAAAGTTGATGGGGATAGGTTGAGATTGAGTTTAAACGAGGACGGGAAAGAGCTTCAAAGGAGAGAGTTGGAGTCGCAGAGAAAGGCAATTAGTGAGAAGCATAGGCAACGGTGTGCGGATGTGTTGGGGCGAATTAATAAGTTACGGCAGGAAAGTAAATGAGTGATGGAGTGATTATTTCTTTGATCGTTTGGTGGATTGTTGCTAAGTCAACTTTTCATTAATTAGTAGGAAGCAAGTCATATTGAATCACAATAGCAACTAAGTAAAAAAAGCTTTATGCTATAAATATCATGACAAATTAGGAAAGTACAATGTTGTTGAGAAATATTACTTTTTTAGGGAAATCTATTAATCTTGCCGATGGCCAATCCCATGAAAACTCGAATGTTATAACTATACTAATGGGAAATAATGGTTCTGGAAAAAGCAGGATCTTCCAGACAATATGCTCAGCATTTATACATGTCCTCCACAATGACATGATTAGGTATAACTTGAAAGATATAATTAATCATTCAGATCTTGATGAGTTTGATAGTTTATCTTATAAGAAAGATGGTGACCTTCATTCTATCAGTCTCTTTAGAGAACCGATTTCTCAAACCTATTATTTTGATGATAATGCATCCATAACTTTCATGTCTGTATATCCATACCAACAGATTTTTAGATATAACGCACATAACATAGAAGAAAATCTTAAAGAAGATCTTATTGAAACATGGGGCTATTATTTTCTTAATGATGCTAAACGTTTTAACAAAATAATTCAATTTAAAAAAAATAGAGAAGTATGTGACACGCTTAATATTCCTAACAAAATTTTAGCAGTTACAAGCAGTCCATATGATAAGTTCCCATTTCCGGGCTCACATTTAGAACCATACACTTTATCTCCATATGTTTATTTAGGGGCGAGAGAAAAGCAACGACCAGGATACAGACGCAATTATGGTTATCTTAGTTATAAATTTGACCAATTAGGTGCATCTTTTATTAAGTTGCTTTTAAAACCCAAACAAGAATATTTCGATTTTTCAAAAATGCTTGATTTTTTAGATATATCTAGTTCTTTTACATTAAAATTATTGTTGAGTGAGAGAATCAGGGGAAGAAATTTGACCCAAGAAAATATTCTTGAGTCCGTTCGTAGTATTAATTTCTTTAAAGGTAAGGGTCATGAAATAACAAATAATGAAATTGATGAGATTAAATTATCGAAACACCTCCTAGAAGCAATAAAATATATAGGTGGTGAGGAATTGGGTAAAGATGAACATTACTTTGATCCGCTTGAGGTTTTATGTGAAATTGACTTGACTAAAGGAGGGCATGATAGGTTACGTTTAAATGCATTAGAGCTTTTATCTGAGTATGGGATAGTTGAGCTTGATGATGTCATTTTCTCTAAATCAGAATCAAAGCAAGAATTTTTACTTTCGCAAGCAAGTTCTGGAGAACTTAGCCTGCTATTTACCATGTCCTCCATTGCTGGTGAAATACAAGATGGCTCACTTATTTTAATTGATGAACCAGAAATAAGCTTGCATCCCAAATGGCAATTGGAGTTTTTATCTTTACTCACAGATGTTTTTTCTAATTACAAAGCCTGTCATTTTATAATAGCCACACACTCTCCAAATATAATTTCGTCTCTCCCAGAAAATGATGCATATATTGTCAATATTGAAACAGATGAAACAGATTTAATGCCTTCAAAATTGTACCACAATAGGTCAGCGGACTTTCAACTTGCGAAGGTATTTAACTCTCCCGGTAACAACAATGAATATCTGCTTAGTCAAGTTATTGAGGTATTAGATAATCTATGTAAATCGAAAGAATTTGATGATGAGTCGTTAACTACGGCAAAGTGGCTTTTGACTTTTGAAAATAAATTAGAGGATGATGATAAGGTAAAAACACTGTTAAATATTTTAAAAAAGACAATGGAGGCATTAAAAATAAAATGAATCCATATTTATTTAATGCAGAAGAATTGAAAATTATAACTGCATTGCAAAGCAAAAACCTATCTTCGAAAGACATGTGGGAAGATAATAGTGTAAGTGATATAAAATCACGCCTAAAAAAACACTATATCATGGAGCAAAAACAGAAGTGTGCATACTGTAAAGTGGAACTTCACACTACCCATGGAATGGTGTGGGATACTGAACATATTATTGATAAAGATTCTTTCCCTCAATGGACATTCGAGTCTCTAAACTTATGTGTTTCATGTAAGGATTGCAATCAGGCCAAATGGAATAAAAACGTAATTAAATCAAATAATTATAAAAAATTCCCTAGTAAAGATGCTAATTATTATATAGTTCATGCTCATTTTGATAATTACGTGGATCATATTGAGGCTGCTGTTCCAGGTGTAACTTATCGATATAAAACAGAAAAAGGGAAGCGTACGATAGAGATTTGTGGCCTTCTTAGGTACCATAAAATAGGCGATAGGAAGGATATAGACCCAACATTACAGGCCGTACTATCTTATGCTGCTAACATACAAACACCAGAAGCACTGCAAAATGCTCTTAACTTTCTTTTGAAGAGTGTTCAAGGAGAATAGTCGTTTTGTTGAGTAAATTTGATAGAAATTTCTTTATCAATAAGTTATGACACACTTCTAATTGGTTAACATAGCGCGATGTGAGCAATTTCGGCTTCACGTTCAAAACCAACTGTCAGATTATACAATATTCTGTCTGGAAAAACTGACGAACTAATATAGCTTAAGCCTCAATATAGTGGCTTAAGCCTAACTTTCACTATTTCATTTCTATATTTTTCATTTTTTAAATGAATACTCAAATATTAAAATTTCTAATTACTGCTGTCATTCCCTCTTGCCCCTCCTATTTTTATAATAGATTTTTAATTTACTCGTATAATTTCAAATTATATTTGTGTCAAATTCGCAATTCCTCGCCCAAATCCGCATGAACAAAAAAGATCGTTACCCACGCGAAGTACCACCACTGGCGCGGTTCTGACGATCTCATGCAGGTGCATGAAAACCGACCTATTTAGTGGGCAGGCGTGGCGGGGCTACGATTGCGCGGCGAGGTGTTTATTGTTAAATATCCGTCCGCAAAATCTCCGAGCCGTCACAGCGTTAAAATCAAATTTATATAACTAGATAGCAATTATTTTTGCACGCTTTGTGGTGGCGTGTGGTGCGTTTAAATCGCTATTTGATGGAGGCAATTTATTGCGCATTCGTCTTGGTGAGCTAGGTTTGGTATAATACAGTGGGGTCTTATTATTATTTAGGGCGTCGAGATCACCTACTTGCAGGCAGAAAAATACCGCCTCAGTGGGCGGTATCATTGAATTAACTAGTAATATTATTCGTCGTCTAAGTCCAGCGAGTACTTATCAAACTTTATAATCTCCCCACCAAACCAATCATTCAATTGCATCATCTTACTTTGTAACGGCATCAACTCATTGCGCACAAATACTTTTGCCGCTTTCTCAACATCACCAAAGCCGCCCACATTTTCAGGAATGATCCCCATGATTTGTGGTGGCACGCGGTGTGCCGCTAACATATCGTCACGACTTACATTTTTAATATTAAGGAATTCATCTTTTGCGGCAGCTTCGGAAAGCGGAATAGTTTGGATGCCGTCTTTCTTTCCCCCTGGTGCGTACAAAAATAAATTGCGAAAATTCCCTGGTCCTTTACTGCTTTTGAGTGCTTCACGAATTTTATCAACATCATCGGTTTTTTGTGCTGCATCACTGATATACAAGATATAACCGGCATGCGAGCCATTGAGATAATATTTACGGCGAAATAGTGTTGCCGATTCATTGAGCAGTACGGAGGGGATCGCCGCAAGATATTCCGGCAAGCCGTATAACTCTTGGTTAATATCCGGCTCAATCAAGTGAAACACTTTACCCGTTTGAAATTCATACGGTTTAATATCGTAGCCATATTGCACAAACCAGTAAGTTTCTAAGTCAACACCGCGGCGGGTAAACTTAGCCGGCGAATGTTTAAAATTCAGCGACTGCCCCAGACGGTTATTTCGTTCTTCAAGATACCCATTACCAAACAGTAAAAAATCTAATGCCCAACTATCAAACGTCTGACGACTTAAATATTTATTAGGAATAAAGGTACTGGTGAGAATATTACGTTTTACATAAATTGCGCTGCTATGGTGTGGGGCTGCGCGGAACGTGCGCGCAAGGCCATTAAAACTAATTGGCGGCTCATAGTAATTATCAATTTGCACACATTCCAAATAATCAAAAATTTCACGCTTATCAAGTACGGGGATTGGATCACCGAAAGTGAATGCTTCCATTGATGCGCTGTCGGTTTTTTGCGCCAGTGTTTGTGATTGGCGTTTTTTATTTTTACGGCTCATTAAAAGACCTCGACGATATTATGTTGATTGTGATTTTCACCGGTGATCGGTTCGTTATAAAGGGCGTGCATGGTTGCCCATGCTAAATCTGCGTGGCTGGCTTCTTCGCTGCGGTCAGCTTCATAAGTTGGGCGGTTACCACTGGCGGTAGTGGCACGGCGAATGGCCATAAAAGATTGCGTGATATCATTACTACCCGCGTCATATTCCAACCGGTCATGGCTAATCACGTCATAAGCTTTAAGCACCAATGCATTTTTTAAGGCAGGGTTATAGACAAATTCTTTTGCAGCAGGGAAAAATTCCCGCACATTTTGCAGGACACCATGGCCAATACCTGTGGAATCAATCCCGATATATTGCACGTTGTAACGCTCGGTGAGTTCTTTTATCGCGTCCGATTGCGCGCGAAAATCCATGCCACGCCATTGATGATGCTCAAGTATGCGAAACTTACCGCCTTTGTGTAGCGGTGGCGCAATAATCACACAACCCGCACTATCTCCGTTTTGAGTACCTTTCGCGGGGTCATAACCAATCCAAACAGGGTGATAAGCATAGGGGCGTATCATTAACGGCTGAACGTCGTCCCATATTTCCCAACTGTCCACCATGCATTTTTGCATTAACTGCAAATTAAAGATGGATGCAATATCATCGACAAACTCACACATCAGCAAGTTTTCGAATTCATCAGGGCTATATTCTAAATAGAGTTGATCAATATCGAATAAATTACACCCGCCCCGCATGGCATCTTCAATCGTGACAATTTGCCGCCACTGACCATCCCCACACATCATGCCATTCACTAACGCTTGATGGCTGATATCGACCTCAACGTGATCGGCCTTACGACGACCACGATTAAAGAGCTTTCCAGACCAGAACGGATACGCGCTGTGTGTTAATGCGGATGGGGTCGAAAAGTAGGTTTGACGCCATTTTTTGTGCATGGCCATACCGGAGGCGACTTTGCGTAATTCTTGGAATTTGGGTATCCAGAAATACTCATCAAGATACAAATTACCGTGGTAACTCTGCGCGGTACGGGCATTGGTGCCCAGAAAATACAGTGTTGCGCCATTAGGCAAAACTATCGGATCACCTTTTAAGTCAACATCAACCTCTCGCGCCATATCAATAATGTAGCCTTTGAATACGTGCGCTTGGGCTTTACTCGCCGATAAAAATATTTGGTTTCGACCGGTAATGAGTGCATCCATAAAGGCTTCACGAGCGAAAAAGTAAGTTGCCCCGATTTGGCGTGATTTTAAGATGTTGCGAATTCGGTGCTTATGGCCGGCGCCGTACCATGCTTTCTGGTACTCAAACATATTTTCACGAAAGATTTCTTCCAGCTTTTCAATCTGCTCTTCGCTAAATAAATTCTTCTCAGGGGCGCGGCGTTCACCTTTATTGCGATTGGCCAGTTTCGGGTTCAAATCAACCTCATTGCCACCATTTTGATACTTGTGAATTTTGGCGTGTCGTTCGACCTGCCGGTAAAGCAAGTCAATTTCTTTAAAATCTTTACCCTCTTTATTTTCTTTACTCAATAGCGTACAAAGTCGCATCTCCAGCGTCATTTCCACGCGATCAATGGGGGTGATTTCATCCCACTTATCGCGGCGTTTCCAACTGTGAATTGTCGCGGCCTTTTCCTTGAGAGCCTCGGCAATACGCGCAATGCGATACCCACTAAAGTACATGTGCATGGCGCGTTTTCTTGGGTCAAAATCGTGTAATGTTTTCATGTCGCCAGATTACTGGCTCAGACGACCAATCGCCCCGAGCTGCCGTTGTGCCATTTCCCACACAATGGCAAAGCATTGTTTCTTAGCCCCCATCCCTGAAAACATAGGCTCATCAATTTTTTATCTACGCATTAAATTTAATTGCCGGAGCCTGAGCAATGACAAAAAAATCTAAACCGGTGCGCCTTTGTGTTGAGGGAGCCACAACCGATGGGCGTAAAGTGCAGCGCCAATGGTTGACGGAAATCGCCAAAAATTACGATAAAAATGTTTATGGTGCCCGCATCAATATGGAGCATTGGAATTATTCTTTTATGCCGCGCTTCGGTGATGTTGAGTCGGTCTATACCGAGGAAATCAGCGAGGGAGCATTAGCAGGAAAGCTAGCACTATATGGCGTGTTAACACCAACACCTGAGTTGGTCGAAATGAATAAAAAACGCCAGAAAGTTTATACGTCTGTTGAAATCAATCCAAATTTCTCTGATATGAACGGTGCTTATTTGGTGGGCTTAGCCGTCACGGATAACCCTGCCAGCCTTGGCACGAGCATGTTGGAATTTAGCGCGGGTGCAGATAAAACCGCCACTTTCTCAGAACGCAAGCAAGATAAAGATAACGTCTTTACGGCGGCGGAAGAAACGGTAATTGAATTTACCGAAGAAGAAAACAAACCAGAAAAACCCAGCTTGAAAGATCGCATCATGGCGAAATTCAGTCGCGAACGTCAGCGCAATGATGTTGAACTCAATGACATTCACCAAGCGGTAGAGCTTTGCGCGGAAGAGCAAACCGAAACTGCACAAAAACTGACTCAGCTTGAAACACAAGTTAAAGCGTTATCGGGGATCAAGAAAGAAAATGAAACCCTGCGCAGTGAGCTGGACCAACTCAAAAAAGATTTGAGCCAGCAAGATAATCAGCAACACCGCCCCACGTCTTTTGGTGGCAATACAACCAACACTGAAAACCTGACTGATTGCTAAACGGGAAAAACAATGAGAAAAGAAACAAAAGTTAAATTTAACGGTTACATGACCCGTCTAGGTGAGATTTACGGTGTTCAGCCACACGAATTCACAGATTCAAAAGTGGAAATTGAGCCTTCGGCAGCCCAAAAACTGGAAAGCAAAATTCAGTTAAGCGCCGTCTTTCTGACCAAAATTAATATTGTGCCTGTCAAAGACCAAGTGGGCGAAAAAATCGGCCTCGGCATTGGTTCAACGGTTGCCGGCACGACGGACACCACCAAACAAGACCGTGAACCCACTGACCCGACTCAATTAGCCAAACAAGGCTATCACTGCCGTCAAACGAATTTCGATACCGCTATTCGTTATGAAAAACTGGACATGTGGGCGATGTTTGAAGATTTTCAGCGCCGTATCCGCGATGCCATTATTCAGCGTCAAGCCCTTGACCGTATCATGATTGGCTTTAACGGGACACATCGTGCTGCAACCTCAAACCGCGAAGTCAATAAACTCCTGCAAGACGTGAATATCGGTTGGTTACATAAAATTCGCCTTGAAGCCCCTGAACATGTTTTAGGTTCTTCAACGGATAAAGACACCAACAAAATCACACCTGAGCCAATCAAAGTGGGTAAAGGTGAAGAGTATGAAAACCTTGATGCACTGGTTATGCAAGCCGTTGACCACGCGATTTCAGAAGTGTACGCCGACGATACCGATTTAGTCGTTATCTGTGGCCGCTCACTTTTAGCCGATAAATATTTCCCAATCGTCAATCGTGATCAAGCCAATACCGAGGCGTTAGCTGCGGATGTGATTATCAGCCAAAAACGCCTCGGTGGATTGCCGGCGGTACGTGTTCCTTATTTCCCGAAAAATGGAATGCTTATCACACGTTTAGATAATTTATCTATCTACTGGCAAATCGAATCACGCCGCCGTCAAGTGGTGGACAATGCCAAACGTGACCGTATCGAAAACTACGAATCAGTGAATGAAGATTACATTGTTGAAGATTACGACTGTGTGGCGTTGATTGAAAACATTGAGCTAACGTCTGGAAAACCGGCGGAGCCTACTGAGCCGGACGAAGTAAAAGACGCGCCAACCGGAGAATAAGCTGTGAATCCGTGGGAACGAAAACGCATGCAGGTTGAAGCCAAGAACGTCAGCGCCTACGGCGTTCTTGCTGACCCCTCGGCAGCAACACAAGTCAAATTGATGTTGCGCCAACACATGCGTGATTTAGGTAAAACCCAATCATTTGAACGCAAAGCCGCGTACAAACGTAAAGCCTTACCGCTATACGAAACGTGGATCACGGAAACATTAAAAGGCAATTCAGGCGTTCAAGATGATGTTTTGATGTACCTCATGTTGTGGAGTTTTGACGCGGGTTTGTACGCGCAAGGGCTAGATATTGCGGAGTATGCATTAAAACACAAGCTCGCCATGCCGTCAGGCCAATCCCGCACAACCGGTTGTGCTATTGCCGAAGAAATGGGAGATAGAGCCAAAGAAGCCTATACCGCAAAAAATCCCATTCCATTGGATATCTTGCAGCGCACCATGACATTAATTGAGCATGAAGATATGCCCGACAAAGTCCGCGCCGAGCTACATAAATGGCTCGGTTACAGCTTGCGCGATAATGATTTTCCGCAACCGGCTTTATGTGAATTAATGCGTGCCCTTGAGCTCAATGAGCGCAGTGGGGTTAAGCAGGATATTAAGAATATTGAAAAGTTTTTGTCAGCAAAAAACAGAGCTGATGAATAAAGAACGTGCCAACGCGCAAGGCGGCGCGAGATAAGAAATTTATTTTTCGGACTCTCGCCCACCGCCTACCTATTTTTAAGGTGACCTTATGGATTTTGTTTCACCCGAACCCGCTAACGAAAAAGACGAAACGATCACCAGTGGTGATTTTTGGCCTGCGATTAATACCCGCGCATTTCGGGAATCAATGCGAGTTGACGGTACGGTCACCCAAAGTCGATTAATTGAAGCCTTAAAAAACGCCATCATCGAAACCAACCGTGAATTATCCCGCTTTCAACAGCAAGAAATCCACTTGGGCTATACAACATTAGGCGCGGTTCCGGCCAGCAAAATTACGCATGGGGAAATTGACGTATCGGAATTAGTGATCCTTTATCGCCGTGCCGTATTCAGCGCGGCAAAAGCAAACTTAATCGAACGTTACCGCGATATTGATACAACCCCAAACGGCAGCAAAAAAGCCGATGCCTTAGAGACGAATATTGATGATTTACAGCGTGATGCTATCTGGGCAATTCAGCGCATCAAGGGTACGACACACAATATTGTTGAATTGATATGAAAACCAGAACGATAAAAGGTGACACCGTAGACGGGATATGTTGGCGATTTTACGGCAGAACGACAGGCATGACCGAGGCTGTTTTGTTAGCGAATCCCAATCTTGCCGAACAAGGCGCGGTGCTACCTACGGGGCTATTGATTGAGTTACCTGAAATTACCGAAGAGCCGGTACAGCCACTTATACAGCTATGGGATTGATACATGTTTGATAAAGATCCGAACAGTTTCGGTATTGCACAGTGGTTATTAATGCTCTTCATTTCAATGTGGGGAGGTGTTGTGAGATACATCATTGACGTTAAAACGAATAATGCCCCGTGGAGCTGGTTTGCGGCTTTTATGCAAATGGTCGTTTCCGGCTTTGTCGGGTTGTTAGGCGGATTGCTTTGTATTGAGGGCAATCAAAGTATTTACATCACCCTATTCACCACCGGTGTATTTGGTGCGATGGGAAGTATCGGACTTTCCTATTTATGGTCACGCTTTACTGGAGGAAAACATGTCTAACGTACCACGCGGCATACGCAACAATAATCCGGGCAATATTGATTATAACCCGAGAAACCCATGGCGAGGGGAGCTGGCCTTTGACCCTAGCATTGAGCCCCGTCATAGCCGCTTTGAGAAACCTGAATACGGTATTCGCGCATTATTCAAGCTTTTGCGAACCTATTCAACCTATGCAGGAAAACAAGGGGTTGGTTGCGGCAAAATTGATACGGTGGAAGAAATTATTGAACGTTGGGCGCCGGCAAAAGACCGTAATAATACAGAGGGTTATATTAATCGTGTCTGTAAAGAAACGGGCTTTGGTCGTCATGATTGCCTTGATGTTTATGACAAAGAAACGGCATTCAAAATCGCTAAAGCGATAGTTCATGTTGAAAACGGTCAGCAGCCATACAGTGATGAGCAGTTTGAAAAAGCGTGGGCGATGTTGTGATGTTTAAACCCAATAATGCGAGACGAAAAGCTTATGTTTAATATGAAAAAGTGGGTAATCGCTTTCGCATTATTCCTTGTTGCCGGTGTCATATTCGCCGGCTGGCAAGGTCTCAAAAAAATAGATCGGCTTAATGAACGAGTCGGCATACTCACGGCAGAAAACCAACAACTTTCGTTAGACGTTGATAAAAAATCCGCGCTGATCTCTGAGCAATCATTAAGTTTTCACCGTGCAAATCAAATCGCGGGTGATGCCTATCGTCGCGGTATTATTCAACGCGCCGCCGCCGAGGAAAGAAAAATTGAATATAAAACCATTCTTAAAAACGAGCCAACGTGTGATTTACCTGTGCCTAAGTATCTTGCTGATCGGGTGCTCGACAACGCCTACCGTATCCGTGCAAACGCAATGCGTTCCCATTCCGAAAACACTAACACAGCAAGTACCACCACCTCTACCGGACGGGTTCTAACTTATTGCGATTTGGCTTTGATGGTTGACCCTTTACTTGCAGCCTTAGAAACGGTCAATATTCAGCTAGGTGCAATTGAGCAATTTGATGAGGAACGGAACCGTGAAAAAACTCATTAACTTACGGGAATATTTAGACCGCAAAATTCCATTTCTCAAAGATAATCCTGAAAATTTATACTTGTTTGTTGAAAACGGGCGGATTATTTCTACGTTAGAAGAAACGCCCAGTTTTGAATATGAATACACCGCTAATATTATTATTGAGCGCTATAGTGGTGACCAAAATGTCTTAATTGCGGTAGTCAATGATTGGCTAAGAAAAAATCAATCCGATATTTCAACGAACCCCGCAAAGCGGCAACAAGATTTTAGATTTGAGGCGGTGATTTTAGATAACCAAACCGCCCACATCAGTATTGATTTAAATCTCACCGAGCGTGTATTAGCGATTGATAAAGACGGTAAATATGTGATTGAGGCTACCCCTGAGCCGGATAACCCGTTTAATGAATGGCCAACGACACGATGAATGATGATACTTTGCGTCAACTTGACAGTGAATTAACGCATTTATTAAATCGCATGTCGCAAGGCCAGCGCCGGCAGCTCGCCAAAGAAATCACTCGCGATTTACGCCGTTCTCAAATTAAGCGCATTTCACAACAAAAAAATCCGGATGGCAGCCCATACACCAAACGCAAAGCGAATTTCATCACGGTACAACGTGAAATCCAATTTATGTGGCATGGCCAAAAACGTACCTTACGGAACTGGCGCGGTAATAGCAAAACAATCACAGGCCAAGATGCGAATAAAAAAGCGCAGCGCTCATTTCGTAAATCAGATATTCAGCGCTATATCAGTATCAAAAAAGATAAAATCAGTACAGAGCGCAAAACCAAGCAAACCCGCATGTTTAAAAAACTGGCCACCGCCCGTTTTTTACGCGCCTATAATAGCGACAAAGAAGCCGCTATTTATTTTTTACCTTCAGCCGCAAACATCGCCGGTGTGCATCAGTTCGGTTTAACAGAGCGTATTCGAAATACAAAAATTACATATCCCTCACGCCAGTTGTTAGGGATCACTCCGCAAGAAATCAGGCATATTGAAAGCCAAATTATTGATTTTCTCTCACGATAATTTGTATCACAGACTGCACAAAAGGCGGTAGCTGCAATCCCCCCGTCATTAATGGCACGCTTAAGAAAATTATTTTTTTGAGGTTGCCATGCGCAAATACATTCCGCTAATTCCTGCTCTCTTTATCATTATTTACTCATTGGTTGTTTTTTTTGATATGGGTGTAGGTAACTATATTTCTGTGGTGATCATTAACACCTGCATTTCACTTCACGGCTTTAAATTATTTTTCACTCTCGTACCTTTTTTATCTAATAAAGATTATGAATACACCTTTGAAGGTAATGAAAAACTCCTCATTCCGCTTGATGAATGGGTTTATCGAATGGCGATGTTATTGACAGTGATCGGTGTGATTATCCTATACATAACAAGCCAATGGGTTATCGTCCCGTTCTTTGTATTTTGGTGTTTTTGGCAGGGGTTGGCTCGCGGTGTGATTTTGTCAGCAGTCAAGGCAGCGAGTCAATAAACCATGTCTGCCGAAATTCGCCGCCTTATCAATAATCTTATCCGCGTGGGTGTTGTGATTGCCGTTGATGCCCAAAAAGGCTGTCGCGTACAAATTGGAAACCTAGAAACCGACTGGCTAAATTGGATCACCTTACGTGCTGGTAGTACTCGCACCATGAATGCACCTAGCGTGGGTGAGCAAGTTCTTATCCTTGCGTTAGGCGGCGAACTTACCACGGCATTTGTGCTAACCGGTATCTTTTCCAATGAACATGCCGAGCCGACCAGTTCACTCACAGCAGACCACCGCACTTATTCAGACGGGGCAATCATTGAATATGAACCCGCCACTGGTGCATTAATCGCAACAGGGATTAAAACGGCCACGATTGACGCTAGCGAACAAATTAATGCCACAACAAATGTAGTTATCGTCAATGCAAGTAAACAAATTAACCTTACCACTCCAACGGTGATTTGCTCACAAAACCTCACCTGTGCCACGCTCAATGTCACCGAGGGCGGTGAAATGACGGGTAATTTTACACACACCGGCGGCGCGATTAAATCCAATGGTATTACGTTGCATGATCATACTCATGGCGGTGTACGTAGCGGCGGAGAATCCACAGGAAAACCCCAATGAGATATTGCGGTATGAGTCGAGAAAATGGAAAGTGCCTTTCCGATATTGAGCATATACGCCAATCCGTGCGCGATATCTTGATCACGCCTATTGGCTCACGCATCGCACGGCGAAATTATGGTTCGCTATTATCAGAACTTATCGACCAGCCACAAAATCCCGCGCTGAAATTGCAGTTAATGTCAGCGTGCTACACCGCATTGTTGAAATGGGAGCCACGCATTTTATTAACTCGCATTAGCCTAAATAGCACCGAGGCTGCGCAGATGATTGTGGATATTGAAGCCACAAACCAAGACACCAATCAGTCACTTAATTTTTCGGTCAATGTGAGGTAACGATGGCAGCCAGTATTGATTTAAGTTTATTACCGGCACCGGATGTGGTCGAAACGTTAGATTATGAGGTGCTCTTTGCCGAACGCAAAGCCGCACTAATTGGTGCGATGCCAGCAGAACAACGGGAAGCCATCACCCGCACCTTAGAATTGGAATCTGAGCCGTTAACCAAATTATTGCAAGAGAGCTGCTACCGTGAATTGATTTTACGTCAGCGCGTTAATGAAGCGGCTCGCGCAAGTATGGTGGCCTTTGCCACCGGTGCCGACCTTGACCAACTCGCGGCCAATAACAACGTGAAACGCCTGATGTTATCAGCCGGTGATGAAAACGCTATCCCACCGATTGCACCGGTGTATGAGTCAGATTCTAATTTACGCATGCGTATACCGGCCGCTTTCGAAGCGTTAAGCGTAGCTGGCCCGATTGGCAGTTATGAATATCACGCTCGCAGCGCTGATGGTCGGGTTTCTGACGCTTCTGTGATTAGCCCATTACCGGCTCACGTCACGGTTACTGTTTTATCCCGCGAGGGGAACGGCAGCGCACCGGCTGATTTAATTGAGAAAGTCGATATTGCGTTAAACGATGAGGACGTTAGGCCGGTTGCTGATCGTGTGACAGTGCAATCGGCAACCATCGTTAACTATGAAATTGACGCGGTGATTTACTGTTATCCCTCACCTGAATACGAACCGATTATGGCAGCGGCTGAGGAGCAAATTAAACGCTATGCGACACAGCAACACCGCTTAGGCCGTGACATTGTGCTCAGTGCGATATATGCCGCATTGCACGTTCAAGGCGTTCAACGTGTCGAACTGAAAAAGCCCACAGCAGATATTAAGTTGGATAAGACACAAGCGAGCTTCTGCACACAAACTCACGTGGCATTAGGGGGCTCAGATGAATAATCGTTTATTGCCCGTGGGTTCATCCCCGTTAGAGCTCGCCGCAGCTGAATCACTGGCACAGATTGAACGTGTCCCTATTCCTATTCGCATTCTATGGAACCCTGATTTATGCCCTGTGTATTTGCTGCCGTATTTGGCGTGGGCGTTCAGTGTTGACCGATGGGATAAAGACTGGGCGGAAAGCGCTAAACGAAACGCTATCAAGGCCGCCATGTTTATTCATCAGCACAAAGGCACGATTGGTGCATTGCGCCGTGTGGTTGAACCGTTGGGTTATTTAATCCGTGTGATTGAGTGGTGGAAAACCAACGAAACCGCCGGCACGTTTCGCCTTGATATCGGGGTTCTTGAAACGGGTATCACCGAGGAAATGTATCAAGAGTTAGAAGCGTTAATTTTTGATGCCAAGCCGGCAAGCCGTCACCTTGTCGGGCTCACTATTCAACTAGAAACCCGCGGTGAATTTTATTGTGCGGCATCCAGTTACACCGGTGACTCATTGACTGTTTACGCGTATACACCGCCTTTAATTTCTGTTTCTGGCCTTGATGTTCAAGGCGCGGCTATTCACTTAATTGATGAAATGAGGATTAATCCACAATGAAATACTTTGCCTTACTCACAAAATTAGGTGAGAACTTATTAGCCCAAGCGACAGCGCTAGGGACAAAACTTGAATTAACACATATGGCGGTGGGCGATGGTGGCGGGAGTTTGCCAACACCAGATACCAATCAAACTAAATTAATTGCTGAAAAACGCAGAGCCGCCATTAACACATTGTTTATTGATGATAAAAATAAAAATCAAATCATTGCTGAACAAATTATTCCTGAACAGGATGGCGGTTGGTGGATACGTGAGATTGGCTTATTTGATAAAGCCGGTAATTTAATTGCAGTAGCGAATTGCCCCGAAACGTACAAGCCACAATTAGCGGAGGGCTCAGGACGTACGCAATCTATTCGAATGGTATTGATTGTCAGCCACACTGAATCCGTCACATTAAAAATTGATCCGTCGGTGGTACTCGCAACTCGTGAGTATGTGAATACTGAAATTACCGTTATTGATAAAAAAATTGATGCACTATCAGCACAAACCAAACTGGATTTAAATAAAAAATTAGATAAGGCGAACATTTCAGGACAGAAAGGCAACGATAACGACAAAGTGCCTAGCCTGGGTCTCTTCACCACCGAAGTTGGTAAATTACAACCCTCCGGCAATTATTTAAAAGTCGGTGACGGTGGCTGGATGAAAGATATTGGGGTTAGTTTAAATAACACGGCTAAATTATCAAATTATCGAATTAACTCAATAGGCTATGCTTACGCATCAATTTCAACTGACACATTCAAAGGCACGAATAATCTTATTTTTAATTTATTTGGGTATTTAAATAATAAATACGGTGCTCAGATAGCTGTTATCCCCAACACTTCGGGGGATATCGGGTTTCGTGTTATCTCCAATGACGTTGTTGGTGAGTGGATGGAACTGGCCAAAAAAAGCTACGTTGATAATGCCGTTAGCGGGCTTATTTCAGAAATAACGTTTAAAGCGGAACTTAATAAAAAGTTCAACATAAGTGATATCACACAAACATCAGGAACATCAACAACGAAAGTTCCTAGCCAAAATGCAGTAACTATTTGGATGAGTGATAGATATACAAAAGCTCAAATAGATTCATTGCTCAATAATAAAATGAATACTGGTGCAGGTGGTTGGATGGCTAACCGTGGAGTAGCTTTAACCTCCAGCAGTAAACTAGCAGATTACCGTTTAAACTCAATTGGCTATGCATGGAATACCGTATCGAGTGACTTATTTCTCGGTGCTAATAATTTGTTCTTAAATTTATTTGGTTATACAGATTCAACTTATGGTGCTCAATTAGCGGTTATTCCGTCAGTGGGAAATGAGCGCATTGGTTTTAGAGTAATACAAAGTAACAACGTAGGGGGATGGATTGAGTTTGCAACAAAGAACTATGTTGACAGCATCACGTTAGGTAAAGGCCAGAAGTATTATTCGGATACAAAATCCGCGGGAACAACGTATACGAACACGTCAAGCTCTGCAATTTATGTTTGTGTCAATATTAATCAAAGTAGCATTGGTCAACAAGGTGTCATTCACGGCACGGTTGATGGGATGCTGATTACCCGTCAATCGTGTTATGGGCAGAATACTTTCGCATCTGTTTCTTTCATCGTTCCATCTGGTAGCACTTACTCAGTTTCGATGGCTGGGGATGTGAGGATTTCTGAATGGAGAGAATTAAAATGATTTATTACAAAAATAACAACAATGATGTTTATGCTTATCTAAAGAGTGATTTAGCGCAAGTAGGACGCATCACAGATTTAGAGCACTTATTAAGTGATAAAGAACCTTCTTATATTGCTGCCAGCAATAATCTAACCCAAGCGGTTACAGCGCTTGAACAGGCACAGGCATCATTTAATGACGCAATGACAAAAGTAGATTTAGAAGAAAATGGCGAAAGTCATAGTGAGCAACATAGTAAAGAAATCGAAAAACTCGTATCTCTTGTTGCACAAAAAGAAAATGAGCATGAAGAGGCACTTAATTCATTTAATAATGAAAAAGCGGTTTACCAACCGCTTAAAGATGAATATGACGAAATCTTGCCTGTCTTTTTTGATATTCGTGAAAGCTTAAAAGTCATGAAGAAAATGACACCAAAAGAAGTGGACGCTCATTTAAACCCTCCGATATCAAAAGAGCAATTAATCGCAGAAGCGGAACAGCAAAAGCAATCACTTTTAGCAGAGGCCAATAATGCAATTGCACCGCTCCAATATGCAGAAAATTTAGGTATTGCAACGGATGAAGAATCCGCATCATTAGTTGATTGGCAAAAATACAGCGTTTATCTCAATCGAATCGATACTTCATTAGCCCCTGATATTGATTGGCCTGAGAAACCCAAATAACATTAATCTATTCTTAGCCCCAACCAATGGGGCTTTGTTTCATCCTCCACACAATTGCCATTCCGTGCATTTACGTTAACCCCAACCCAAAATTGAGCTATTGCAAAATAGAGGACGCTAGTAATGGCTCAAGATTATCACCACGGCGTGCGAGTGATTGAACTCAACGAAGGCACGCGACCTATTCGCACCATCAACACCGCAATCGTGGGAATGGTGTGTACTGCTGATGATGCAGATGCAAAAGCCTTTCCACTCAATACCCCTGTTTTAATTACAGATGTGAAAAACGCGGCAGGTAAAGCGGGCGAAACTGGCACGCTTGCTCGCTCACTGGATGCCATCGGTAACCAATCAAAACCGGTTACCGTGGTTGTACGTGTTGAACAAGGCGAAAGCGAAGCAGAAACCACCTCCAATATTATTGGTGGTACCACGCCCGATGGACGCAAAACTGGCTTACAAGCATTAACCGTGGCGCAAGGCCGTTTAGGTGTTAAGCCCCGCATTCTAGCCGTACCGGCTCACGATACACAGGTGGTTTCATCAACGCTTGCGGGCATCGCGCAAAAAATGCGAGCTATGGCTTACATTAGCGCCTATGGCAGTAAAACCATTTCGGATGCCATTGATTACCGCAAGAACTTTAATCAACGTGAATTAATGTTAATTTGGCCTGAATTCCAAAGTTGGGACACTGTCGCGAACGCAGAAAGTAATATCTACGCCACCGCGTGTGCCTTGGGCTTACGTGCCAAAATTGATAATGAAATTGGCTGGCATAAAACCTTGTCTAATGTGGGTGTTAATGGTGTCACGGGCATTTCTGCCGATGTGTCATGGGATTTACAAGACCCTGCCACCGATGCCGGCTTACTCAACGAAAACGATATCACCACGCTCATTCGCAATAACGGCTTCAAGTTTTGGGGCTCCCGTACTTGCTCAGATGATCCGTTGTTTGCCTTTGAATCCTACACCCGCACCGCGCAGGTATTATCAGACACCATCGCCGAGGGGCTAGACTGGTCCATTGACGGCACGCTCAATCCCTCACTGGCTCGCGATATTATCGAAAGCATCAATGCAAAACTGCGCAGCATGACAACGCAAGGCTATTTGTTAGGCGGTGAATGTTGGTTCGATCCAGACGTTAACACCAAAGAAGAGCTGAAAAGCGGCAAGTTATACATTGATTATGACTATACAGCCGTACCCCCATTGGAAAACTTACTGTTACGTCAGCGCATCACTGACCGCTATTTATTGGATTTTGGCTCAAAAATTAAGGGGTAATCATGGCCTTACCACGCAAACTTAAAGATTTAAACTTGTTCAATGAGGGTGAAAGCTATATGGGGCGTATTGAAGAAATCACGCTACCGAAAATCACCCGTAAATTTGAAACCTATCGCGGCGGCGGCATGAATGGCGGCGTCAAAATTGATATGGGGTTAGAAGATGATGCACTCTCTGCAGAATTAACATTTGGAGGCTTAGAAGCCCAGCTTTATAAGCAATGGGGGATCACTCAAATTGATGGCGTGATGTTGCGCCTCAATTGTGCCTATCAACGCCAAGATACCAAAGAATACACCGCCGTTGAGGTCGTGCTACGTGGTCGATTCAGTGAAATTGACTCTGGTAATGGCAAGGCCGGTGAAAACACCCAAGTCAAAGCGCCTTTTAATGCCACGTATTACAAACTCATTTGGGATGGTGAAACACTCATTGAGATTGATTTACTCAATATGATTGAAAAAGTTGATGGTGTTGACCGCTTAGAAGAACAACGCGCCGCATTAGGTTTATAGGAAAAGTAAATGACTGAACCAGTAGAAAAAAATCAAATCACCGTGACGCTAGATGAACCCATCACACGCGGAACAACCACTGTAACAGAGATTGTGGTACGTAAACCCAATTCTGGCGCATTGCGTGGTGTTCGCTTAGCCGCACTGATGGAAATGGATGTGGATTCGGCGATGTTGGTATTACCCCGAGTCACCGCGCCGGCATTAACGAAACCCGAATTAATCATGATGAACCCTGCGGATATGCTGAATTTAACCAAAGAGCTTGTGCTTTTTTTGTTGCCGAAGTCGGTGACTATGGATTTCCAGAACGATTAACCGTGAATGATTTAGTGGCAGATATTGCCACTATTTTTCACTGGTCACCGGCTGTCACTGATGAATTTTCCCTAACCGAATTATTAGAATGGCGTTATCACGCCCTTAAACGTAGCGGTGTAGAAGATGAGTAAAGATTTACGTTTACAGGTGATTTTAAGCGCCGTCGATAAATTTACGAAACCGTTTAAGAGCGCTCAAGCGTCGAATAAAAAATTGGCGGAAACCCTCCGTCAATCTAAACAACAACTCAAAGAGCTTAACAACCAAGCCAAGCAAATTGACGGGTTTAAGAAAACCAAGCAATCCCTTGATGCAGCGAATAACGCCTACCAACAAGCCACAGCTAAAGTTAGCCGACTCGCACGTGAATTATCCACCGTTCAAAATCCCACGAGGACACAATCACGGGAGCTTGACCGCGCAAAAGCGGCGGCCGCAAAACTCAAAGCTGAAACCAGCACACTGAGTGCCTCACTGCTGCGCCAACGGGAAGCCCTAAGAAGCAGTGGCATTTCAACACGCCAGCTAAGCCAAGCCCAAATCAAATTAAATAGCGACATTGCCAGCACAAGCCGGCGATTACAGCAACAAGAGCAGCAACTAAAACGGGTGGCCAACCAAGAAAAGCGAATGTCTGCGGCAAAAAATAGCTATCAAAATGCCATGGGGGTACGTAATAAAATGGCCGGTAGCGGCGCGGGTATGCTTGCATCCGGTGTGGGGTTAGGTTATGCGGCTAAAAAAGTCTTAGTACCAGGCTATGATTTTGAAATCGGCATGTCGAAAGTGCAAGCCTTAACCCGCCTTGATAAAAATTCCGACGACTACAAGATGTTAAGGGAGCAAGCGCGAGACCTTGGGGCAACAACCGCATTTACCGCTAATGAAGTTGCACAAGGCCAAGCGTTCTATGCCATGGCTGGTTTTAAGCCAGAGCAAATTAAAAATGCCATGTCCGGTACTTTATCCATGTCATTGGCCGGTGATATCGACTTGGCCACCACGGCTGATATTGGTTCCAACATCTTGACCGGCTTTAAGCTGAATTCTAATGAAATGAACCGTGTCAGTGATGCCCTTGTCGCCACGTTTACGCGGTCTAATACCAACCTCACTATGCTTGGCGACACAATGAAATATGTTGCACCGGTTGCTTCGGGGCTCGGTGTCGATTTAGAAACCGCCGCCGTTGCCGCCGGTAAACTCGGTGATGCGGGTATTCAAGGCAGTATGGCCGGTACAGGCTTACGCTCTATTTTAGGGCGTTTGGCAGAGCCGCCGAAAATGGCCGGCGAAGCCCTTGATAAATTGAAAATTAAAACCCGTGATGCCAAAGGTAATTTGCGCCAATTTACCGACATACTCTCCGAACTAGACAAAAAAACTAAAAAAATGGGTACGGCAGAGCGTGCTGGACTGTTTAAACATATTGCCGGTGAAGAGGCATTTTCTGCCCTCTCAGTATTGGTTGACCAAGCTGGCTCCGGTCAGTTGCAAGCCATGATTGCTGAAATCAAAGCCGCTAAAGGGGAAGCGGAAAAAGTTGCCAAAACCATGACAGATAACCTTGATGGCGACTTGAAAAACTTAACCTCGGCTTATGAAGATGTAGGGATACAAATTTTTGGCGGTGCGGATAGCCCTTTGCGGGATATCACTAAACGAGTCACTAATCTCATTTCGAAGTTTGGCCAATGGGCAAAGAAAAACCCTGAACTGGTCAAACAAATCACCATGATCACATTGGGGTTAGGTGCGGTGCTGGCCGTTGGTGGCGGTATCACATTGATGATTGCGGCATTAATTGGACCACTCGCCATGGCGAAATTAAGTCTGTCCGTATTAGGCATCAAAGGCAGTGGTTTTCTATCATTACTGATTAAGCCTATTAAGTTAATTGGAACGGCATTTATGATGCTAGGCCGTGCGCTATTAGCTAACCCGATTATCTTAATTATTACGGCTATCGCTGGCGCGGCTTACCTGATTTATAAATATTGGGATGATATCGTTCCGTACGCAAAAAAATTATGGAACAGAGTGACAGAGATATTTTCCCAGTTTTGGGAGGGGGTTAAATCCTATGTGCTGAATTGGGGGCTTGTCGGGCTAGTCTATCAACACTGGGATGAGATTGTCGCTATCACTTCTCGCATGTGGGCATTAGTTAAGAAAACCATTTCTGATAAGTGGGATCAGATTGTCGCGGATGTTAAAGGTTTACCGGAACGTTTTAAACAAATTGGCGGTGAGATCATTGATAGCCTGAAAAACGGCATTCTGGAAAAATGGGAGGCACTGAAAGCTCAATTTGCCGAACTCAAGCAAATGGCCACAAACATATTACCCGATTGGATGCTTTCAGATGAAACCAAAACTGTCCGCGCCATGTCACAAGTGACCGTTATTCAAGCCGGTATGAAAAGTGCGGGCATGTTCGACAATGGCGGATTTATCCCTCGTGGACAATTTGGCATTGTCGGCGAAAAAGCCCCTGAAATAGTAACTGGCCCTGCTCATATAACCAGCCGGAGAAAAACCGCTGCGCTGGCTGCGGCGGCATTAACCATGGGCTCTATGACCGCGACAGCAAAACCCATCCATCCGTATGCTTTACCCGCAAATAGCTATCAATCCGCACCAACAAACATAAACCAAAGCAATCATGCGGCAAATACTGCGCCGGTCACTATCAATGTTTATCCATTACCGAACCAGTCAGCAAACGATATTGCAAGAGAAGTCGCCAGACAATTAGAGCAAAACCAACGGCGTGAACAGGCAAGACGACTGAGTCGGTATCAAGACAGCGAGGACGATTAATTATGGCAATGGCAGCACTAGGCTTGTTTGTCTTTCAATTAAATACAACGCCTTACCAGATGATGCAAATTAACCAAAAATACCGTTATGGCGTGAATAATCGTGTCGGCAAACGTCCCGCAGTTCAATTTATCGGCCTTGATAATGACGATATCACATTAAGTGGCTCATTATTTCCGTCACTGACTGGCGGCAGACTGTCATTGCTGGTATTGGAGCAAATGGCAGAAACGGGGAAAGCATGGTCGCTGATTGATGGCTCAGGCACCATTTACGGTATGTTTGTGATTGAAGAAATCACCCAATCGAAAAGTATTTTTTTTGATGATGGCTCGGCCAGAAAAATTGAATTTACGCTGAAATTAAAACGCACGGACGAATCGCTGTCTCAAATGTTTGGTGATCTAGGTCAGCAACTCAATGATATTCGTGGAGCCTTACCGCTATGAGTTTTTTAACCAAGGATGAACTAACCCCTGCATTTGTGCTTGCGGCAGGCGGTGAAAATATTAATAGTCTGATTCAGGGGCGTTTAATGTCATTAACCATGACGGATAACCGCGGCTTTGAAGCTGACCAATTAGATATTGAATTGGATGATAGCGACGGACAACTCGCCTTACCAAAGCGAGGTGAAACCCTGTCATTACACCTTGGCTGGAAAAACTCACCGCTGATTTACAAGGGGACATTTACGGTTGATGAGGTTGAACATAGCGGCGTGCCAGATAAGCTCACGATCCGTGGTCGTAGTGCGGACTTTCGCGACACTTTAAACATCAAGCGTGAGCAGTCTTACCATCAAAAATCGTTGGGCGATATTGTCCGCACCTTGGCGGAACGCAATAAGTTAAAGGCGGTTATTGATGAAAAATTAGATAAAATTAAACTCGCTCATATTGACCAAACCAACGAATCGGACGGCTCATTTCTCACACGAGTGGCTAAATCAGAGGGAGCAATTGTTGCGGTTAAAAACGGAAACTTACTGTTTATGAAACAAGGCCAAGGGCTCACCGCAACTGGACAACCCATTCAAACAATGCATATCACCCGCTCAGTAGGTGACGGACACCGTTTTTCACTTGCCGATCGTGGTGCATACACCGGTGTTATTGCTAACTGGCTTGATACACGTGAGCCGAAAAAGAAAAAAGCAGTGACGGTAAAGCGTAAGCGAAAAAGCAAACAACCTGCAAAACCCGCTGAACCGAAAGAAAAGCAAGGGGAATATTTAGCCGGCGAACAAGGGAACGTTCTCACACTTTCTCATACCTACGCCACGAAAGAAAATGCCGCCCGAGCCGCAAAAGCCAATTGGGAAAAAATCCAACGTGGTGTTGCGTCATTTTCGATTCAACTCGCTGTTGGCCGTGCAGATCTTTACCCTGAAATGCCTATCACCGTCAGCGGATTTAAACCCGAAATTGATAATGCGGACTGGACATTAACGCGAGTCGTTCATTCACTGAATGACAGTGGTTTTACAAGCGCATTAGAGTTAGAGGTGAAGATTTCAGATTTAGATATGGCTGATGAATAATTTTTTAGACTGTATAAAAACACATGATATAATTTACGTAACATCAACATCATGACAAAGGATATATAATCATGATGAATTGTCCTGAATGCGGTCACGCTGCACACACTCGTAGTTCCTATCAAGTATCATCCGAAACCAAAGAACGCTACAACCAATGCCAAAATATTAATTGTGGTTGCACATTTGTCAGTCACGAATCAGTGACAAAAATTGTTGTTAAACCCGCACATGTTAATGTTGTTGAACCGCATCCGAACAAATACCAACAACCGTCTTTAGCATTATAGAAATCAAAGCCCCTCAATTGAGGGGCTAAATATTACTTAGAAACACTAATCAATTCGTTGAAAAAAGTATCAAAGCCTTTTTTACCACTATCATCAAATCGTAATTCATTGAACCGTGTAGTAAAAGAGCAGCTATCATCGGTTAGTTCACTCAAATTATTAACCGGAATATATTTTTTAATGATCTCTAATGCCTGTGGTTTAGTGATAATTGTTGTATATTCAGGTGAATCTTTCAGTTTTTTTCCATTCGTATCAACTAAATAAGAAGTGATAGTAACTTTATCATTGGGTGTATTAATTAATGAGCGATAAACACCATAGACAATGGCTCGTTTAGCTAGTAGCTCCTTTACGTCTTGCCCGTCTTGCTCAAAAGCTACTGCTGAAAGCCTAACTTTTAATGGTGATTCGCTAATAATTTCGAGTGAATTATTTTCAGGGTAATAATCACTGAAATATTCCATTGCATCATTCATTGTTGCGTAAACTTCATTTTGCTTTGTGCAATCTTCACTTGATTTGAGGTACGGTGCAGCAGAAGCCGAACTGATACCAACCATCAATGCAAATACGGAAAACGCAGAGCAAATAAAAAGTTTTTTAACTTGGGTAAAAAAATTGGTACTCGTAGTGTGTTTTACATCACCAAAAAATATTCTAAGCATTATATTTCCCCTTATTGAATTAAGAATAAATTAAAGTCGGCTTTAAACGATAAGTAAAGCCCCTTATTGCAAGGGGCTAATGCTAAAAGTGGGTTACATGTGGATGTAATGTGGATGACGTTTTATAAATCCATCTATAAAACAATCAGTTATATAAAAACAAAAGACCGCCTAGGCGGTCTTTTTTCATATCAAATGATATAATTACTCTTTCGGTGTTGCTTTTTCTACACGGCTTTTTAATTTTTGGCCTGGGCGGAAGGTAACAACACGGCGTGCAGTAATTGGAATATCTTCCCCAGTTTTTGGGTTACGTCCGGGACGTTGATTTTTATCACGTAAATCAAAGTTACCGAATCCAGATAATTTTACTTGCTCACCATTTTCTAAGGAAAGGCGAACCTCTTCAAAGAAAGTTTCTACGAGGTCTTTAGCATCACGTTTGCTAATACCCAGTTTTTCAAACAAATTTTCTGACATTTCAGCTTTAGTAAGCGCCATAGGTTTAGTCCCTCAAGGAGGCTTGGAATCGCTGTTTTAACGCAGCAATACACAGATCAACGGTAGCAGTGATCTCTTCTTCTTCCATGGTACGTTGGGTATCTTGGAAGACAAGACTGATAGCAAGGCTCTTGTAGCCATCTGCTATTCCTTCACCACAGTACACATCAAATAAGTTTATGCCAACTATATGATTTATGCCAACTTTTTTACACTCTGCTAAAACTTCAGCAGCGGCCACATCTTCTGGCACGACTACAGCGATGTCACGGCGGTTCGATGGATAGCGCGAAATCGCCTTAGCTTCAGGGATGACACGTTGTGCTATCGCATCACTACGAACCTCAAACACCACCGTACGACCATTTAAATCGAGTTTGCGTTCTAATTCTGGGTGGACCACACCAATAAAGCCAATGTGTTCATTTTCCAGATAAATCCCAGCACTTTGACCTGGATGCAATGCAGGGTGTGCCTCAGATTTAAATGTAATTTGATTTAGTTTCCCAGTCAATTCAAAAACAGCTTCAAGATCACCTTTTAAGTCAAAGAAGTCAACAACTTGTTTATCTAATGACCAATGTTCTTCAAATCTATTGCCTACAATCACCCCGGCAAGCATTGGTTCCTGACGGATTCCATATTCTGCTTGATTATCAGGAATAAAGCGCAGACCTGTCTCAAATAAACGAATTCTATTTTGTTGACGATTCTGATTATAGACAACCGTTCCTAATAAACCAGTCAACAGCGATAAACGCATCGCTGACATATCGACAGAAATCGGGTTAGGTAAAATCAATGCGTCTTGTTGTGGGTGCAGTAAAGCTTGAACTTTAGGATCAACAAAACTATATGTAATTGCTTCTTGATAACCACGATCAACTAACATCGCTTTAATACGTTTTAAAGGTAAGTTAGCTTCTTTATGATTAGTCATGACCAGGTCGGCACGCAGTGGCACATCAGGAATACTGTTATAGCCATAAACACGCGCGACTTCTTCCACTAAATCTTCTTCGATTTGCATATCGAAGCGCCAACTTGGAGCAACAACATCCCATGTGTTAGCCGAAATCGTGACTTTACATCCTAAACGCGTCAAAATATCAGTGACTAACTCATCTTCAATAAAGTGGCCGATCAAACGGTCTAATTTATTGCGCGTCAGCTTAATATTGGCTGCTTTCGGTAAATGCTGTTCACTGGTGACATCAATGATTTCACCCACTTCACCACCGCAAATATCTACAATCAGTGAGGTTGCACGTTCAATCGCTTTAAACTGCAACTGTGGGTCAACACCGCGTTCAAAACGGTGTGAAGCATCGGTATGTAAACCGTAGTTACGTGCGCGACCTGTAATCGATAATGGGTCAAAAAACGCACACTCTAATAAAATATTTTTGGTTTCGTTATTAACGCCTGAGTGCTCACCACCAAAAATACCCGCGATCCCGAGTGCTTTAGATTCATCAGCAATCACTAAGGTGTCTGATTTCAATGTTGCTTCGCTACCGTCAAGAAGAACCAGTTTCTCACCATCTTTAGCCATACGAGCAACAATAGCACCGTCTAAACGGTCTAGATCGTAGGCGTGTTGAGGTTGGCCCAATTCCAATAAAACGTAGTTGGTAATATCCACAACAGCGTCAATAGAACGGACTCCACCACGACGTAGCTTTTCTTTCATCCACATTGGTGTCGGTGCTGAAACATCAATATTTTTGATCACTCGCCCTAAAAAACGTGGGCACGCATTTGGCGCTTCGACTCGAATTGGGAATGTATCTTTTGTTGTCGCAGATACAGCATTAATAACTGGTTCATTTAACGCTAATTTATTAATAACTGCGACATCACGTGCAACCCCAAGAATACTTAAGCAATCTGCACGGTTAGGTGTAATGCTGATTTCAATCGCATTATCATCAAGTTTTAGATATTCACGAATATCGGTACCGATAGTGGCATCCTGCGGCAATTCAATAATTCCGCTATGATCATCGGAAATACCCAGCTCAGAATAAGAGCACAGCATACCTTCAGAAGGCTCGCCACGCAATTTTGCGGCTTTAATTTTAAAATCACCGGGTAATACTGCACCCACGGTAGCAACAGCAACTTTCAGACCTTGACGGCAGTTTGGTGCACCACAGACGATATCTAATAAACGCTCACCACCCACGTTAACTTTTGTGACACGCAGTTTGTCTGCATTGGGGTGTTGACCACACTCAACCACTTCACCGACAACAACGCCGTGAAATTGGCCAGCAACCGCATCTACACCGTCAACTTCCAAACCTGCCATCGTGATTTGTTCTGATAATGCTTCACTACTGATCGCCGGGTTCACCCATTCGCGTAACCATAGTTCACTGAATTTCATGAGATAGACCCGCCTTATTTAAACTGTTTGAGGAAACGAAGATCATTTTCGAAGAATGCACGTAGGTCAGAAACACCGTAACGCAGCATTGTTAAGCGCTCCATTCCCATACCAAATGCAAAACCTGAATAGACTTCTGGGTCAATACCTACGTTACGTAATACATTTGGATGTACCATACCGCAGCCTAATACTTCTAACCATTTGCCATTTTTGCCCATAACATCAACCTCTGCTGAAGGTTCTGTGAATGGGAAATAAGATGGGCGGAAACGTACTTGGACTTCTTCTTCAAAGAAGTTATTCAAAAAATCATGTAATGTGCCTTTTAGATTGGTAAAGCTGATATCTTTATCAACAATCAGGCCTTCTGTTTGATGGAACATGGGTGTATGCGTTTGGTCGTAGTCATTACGATATACACGACCTGGGGCAATGATACGAATCGGTGGTTGTTGGCCATTCATTGTACGGATTTGCACACCCGATGTTTGCGTACGCAGTAAGCGTTTTGCATCAAACCAAAAAGTATCGTGGTCCGCACGCGCGGGGTGGTGAGCAGGTATATTTAGCGCATCAAAATTATGGTAGTCATCTTCGATTTCTGGACCTGTTTCAACAGAGAAACCTAATTCGCCAAAAAATTCTTCAATTCGCTGAATTGTACGGGTGACTGGGTGTAACCCACCATTTTCCATACGACGCCCTGGTAATGACACATCAATTTTTTCTGACACTAGACGTGCATTAAGAATTTCAGCTTGCATCGCGTCCTTACGGGCGTTCAGTGCATCTTGAACCTGTACTTTAGCTTCATTTATCACAGCCCCTGCTGCTGGACGTTCCTCAGTAGGCAGATCACGCAACGTTTTCATCTGTAGTGTGAAATGGCCGCTCTTGCCTAAATATTCAACACGCACTGACTCCAACGTAGCAACATCTTGGGCCTGTTCAATGGCTGCTTTTGCCTGTGCAACCAACTCAGCGAGATGTGGCATTGTTTCCCCTTTATGACCACTTGGTCTTTTTGCTAGTTATTCACTATATATTAAGCTTCACATTCTATTTGGTAATGAATGAGTACTTAACTGATTTTACTGTACTTAATCTAAAACTAGAAACAAAAAAGCCTCCCTAAGGAGGCTTTAGCGTAATTTTTCATTTCTTTTTTCTATTTACGCGCAAAAGCCCCCGACATTCAGGTGCTAAAGTAAAAAAAGAAACGAAAAATTACAGAATGCATATAATAAATTCCTAATAACTATCTGAGTCTAAAGTATTAACACAAATAGCTATAAATGAAAAGAGGAAGTTCCCCTCCTCTTTTCAAGCAAACAATTAAGCTAAAGCGCCTTTCGCTTTTTCAACTAAAGCAGTAAATGCTGCTTTATCGAAAACTGCGATGTCTGCTAAGATCTTACGGTCGATTTCAATTGAAGCTTTTTTCAAGCCATTGATGAAACGGCTGTAAGACAGACCATTCTGACGAGCCGCAGCGTTGATACGTGCGATCCACAGTTGACGGAACTGACGTTTACGTTGACGGCGGTCACGGTAAGCGTATTGACCAGCTTTGATTACCGCTTGAAATGCTACGCGGTAAACACGTGAACGTGCACCATAGTAACCTTTCGCCTGCTTCAGAATTTTTTTGTGACGTGCACGTGCGATTACACCACGTTTTGCGCGAGCCATAGCTATCTCCTATCGTCTTTTATCTTAATTAACTAAATTGTTTACTTATGCGTAAGGCAGGCAAGCTACTACCAGACCCAGATCGCCCTTAGATACCATTCCTTTCGGACGTAAATGGCGTTTACGCTTAGTTGACTTTTTAGTCAGGATATGACGAAGGTTTGCATGCTTACGCTTAAAGCCACCGCCTGCAGTTTTTTTAAAGCGCTTTGCTGCGCCACGTACAGTTTTAATCTTTGGCATTTCTTTTATTTCCAACTTCGCATTGTGATTAACTACGAATTAACTAGGCGAATAACATCTATATTGCTATAAATGAATATTACTTGCAGGCCTAATTATTTCTTCTTCGGTGCCAGCACCATGATCATCTGACGCCCTTCAATTCTTGAAGGGAAAGACTCTACGGATGCCAGCTCTTCCAGATCAGCTTTGATGCGGTTAAGCATTTCCAGACCAATCTGCTGGTGAGCCATTTCACGACCACGGAAACGTAGTGTAACTTTAGCTTTATCACCATCTTCCAGAAAGCGAGTCAGGTTGCGTAGTTTGACCTGATAATCACCTTCATCTGTACCAGGGCGGAATTTAATTTCCTTCACCTGAACAACTTTTTGTTTCTTTTTTTGCTCTTTTTGAGATTTGCTCTTCTCATAAAGGAATTTGCCGTAATCCATGATACGACAAACTGGCGGTTCAGCATTTGGGCTAATTTCAACTAGGTCTACACCTGCTTCTTCAGCTTTTTCAAGCGCTTCGCGTGCGCTCATGATGCCTAACTGTTCACCGTCTAAACCCGTTAAACGGACCTCTGGAACACGAATTTCATCATTAATACGATTTGGACGTGTTGTTGGGATTCTTTTTCCGCCTTTAATACTTCATTCCTCCAATTGGATAAAGAGATTTGCTTCTCTCAAGCAAATACACTCGTCACTCAATAGTTAATACCTGACGTGTGTACGATATTCTGTGTTTGTCTTCATGCGCTATGCACTGACAAAGTGATTCGACCGCGGATTTTAATGCTTCTTGCCAGATTACTCAAGTAAATCTTGCAATAAATCATACTGAACTGTTTAAAAGCTTGGCTATTGAGGCCAATTATTGCTTTGACGTAATTATTTTTATCCATTAATGAAGCAAATAACAAGACGTAAAATACACCCGTATCTTAGCTGCTATGAGATTACTTTCATCATTAATAAAAAGAAAACCCGGATAAAACAGAGAAGCAGCGCCCAAAATGAGCGCTGCTAGACTCTAGCAATTACTTGCTATAACCATACTGGCTTAATTATTTTTTCTTTGGTGCCAATACCATGATCATCTGGCGTCCTTCAATCCTTGATGGGAATGATTCAACAGATGCCAGTTCATCCAGATCGGTTTTGATGCGGTTCAACACTTCCAAGCCAATCTGTTGGTGAGCCATTTCGCGACCACGAAAACGCAGTGTCACTTTAGCTTTGTCACCATCTTCCAAAAAGCGAATTAAACTACGTAGCTTAACTTGGTAGTCGCCTTCGTCTGTTCCCGGACGGAATTTAATTTCCTTCACTTGAACAACTTTTTGTTTTTTCTTTTGTTCTTTCTGAGATTTGCTTTTCTCATAAAGATATTTACCGTAATCCATGATACGACAAACCGGTGGTTCAGCATTTGGGCTGATTTCGACTAAGTCAACACCAGCTTCTTCTGCTTTAAAGAGGGCTTCACGCACACTCATAACACCAAGTTGCTCACCGTCTAAACCAGTGACACGGATTTCTGTTGCGCGAATTTCATCGTTAATACGATTTGGACGCGCTGTTAGGAGTTTTTTTCCGCCTTTAATACCTTATTCCTCCATCTGATTGAGTTGACGACTGCGGATCTCTTCAAGAAGTTTTGTCATGAATTCGTTGACATCAAGGCTGCCTAAGTCTTTACCACGACGGGTACGAACAGCAACTTTACCTGATTCAACTTCTTTATCACCACATACTAACATGTAAGGGACGCGACGCAGTGTGTGCTCACGGATCTTAAAGCCGATTTTCTCGTTACGTAAGTCCGCTTTCGCACGAATGCCAACACTTTGCAGCTTGCTTACTAATTCTTGAACATAGTCTGCTTGGCTATCAGTAATGTTCATTACAACCACTTGCTGTGGTGCTAACCATGTTGGGAAAAAGCCGGCATACTCTTCTGTTAAGATACCAATGAAGCGTTCTAGTGAACCTAGCACTGCACGGTGGATCATAACAGGAACGATACGTTCGTTGTTTTCACCTACATAGGAAGCTGTCAAACGGCCCGGCAAGAAGAAGTCTAACTGGACAGTACCACATTGCCATGCACGGTCAAGGCAGTCATACAGTGTAAACTCAATTTTCGGGCCATAAAATGCGCCTTCACCAGGTTGGTACTCAAATTCAATACCTTTTGATTTCAGGGCATTAGCTAAGTCTTCTTCCGCTCTGTCCCACATCTCGTCAGTACCGATACGTTTTTCAGGACGGGTTGATAGTTTTACAACTATTTTTTCGAAACCGAAAGTTGCGTAAACATCATAAATCATTTCAATACAGCTAGTGACTTCACTTAAGATTTGCTCTTCAGTACAGAAGATATGTGCATCATCCTGAGTAAAGCCACGCACACGCATTAAGCCGTGCAATGCACCTGATGGCTCATTACGGTGACAGCTGCCAAATTCTGCCATACGCAATGGTAAGTCACGGTATGATTTCAAACCTTGGTTAAAAATTTGTACGTGACCTGGGCAGTTCATTGGTTTTACACAATATTCACGGTTTTCAGATGAAGTGGTGAACATAGCGTCTTTATAGTTATCCCAGTGACCTGTTTTTTCCCATAATACGCGGTCCATCATAAATGGCCCTTTCACTTCTTGATAGTTATAAGCTTTCAGTTTAGTGCGTACGAAGGTTTCCAGTTCACGGAAAATTGTCCAACCGTCATTATGCCAGAATGCCATTCCCGGCGCTTCTTCTTGCATATGGTATAAATCTAACTGTTTACCAATTTTACGGTGGTCACGTTTAGCTGCTTCTTCTAAACGTAATAAATAGGCTGCCAATTGTTTTTTATCAGCCCATGCGGTGCCGTAAATACGTTGCAGCATTTTGTTATCGCTGTTACCACGCCAGTATGCACCAGCCACTTTTTGTAGTTTAAAATGGTGGCAAAAACGCATATTCGGTACGTGTGGACCGCGACACATATCAACATATTCTTCGTGATGATATAAACCAGGGTGGTCATCTTGACTAATATTTTGATCTAATATTTCAACTTTATAGTCTTCGCCTCGAGCCACAAATGTTTCACGAGCTTCGCTCCAAGAAACACGTTTTTTCACCACATCATAATCTGTTTTGGCAAGCTCAAGCATACGCTTTTCAAGCTTTTCCAAGTCTTCCTGGGTCAGCATGTGGTCTAAATCGACATCATAGTAAAAACCATTGTCGATAGTCGGCCCAATAGCCATTTTAGTGTTTGGCCATAATTGTTTGATTGCATGACCTAACAGGTGAGCACAAGAGTGACGAATAATTTCGAGTCCATCTTCATCTTTGCTCGTAATAATGGATACATTTGCATCATGTTCAATTATTTCACATGCATCAACGCGTTCACCATTAATTCGACCCGCGATACAGGCTTTAGCTAAACCCGCTCCGATGTCTCGAGCAACATCCATCACAGAAACGGGATGGTCAAACTGACGCTGACTTCCATCAGGAAGAGTAATAACAGGCATTAAAAAATCCTTATCAGCAGTGGTGACCCACACGAAAGATCACTTGCTTGATTATTCCAAAGTTATAAATCAATACGTTACTAACGATTTCTCACTTCACTATGCAAGATATGTACACAAATATGGGAAACTTAAATGCCCTATTTCGTTACATCGTGAGCAACTCAACTGCTAATGATAACACAGACCTATTTTATGGTGATAGCGTAATACCGTGAATTGTTCTTCTTCATATGAAAAATCAACACCTTCCTGATTAAATGATGAATAAGTTATCCAATGCAGGAAATAGTTTTTCTTTTTGCTTAAAAAACACACGATACCAACGGGATCCACTAGGTGCGAATAACTCTTCACTAATTATCTTATTTTGTTGAAGAATGATAACCGATTGAATTGATTGCCATAATGAATAAACGATGTAGGACGTGGTAATTAACCCGAATAATAGTACAAAAATGTTATCTAATTTATCTATTTGCCAAAATAAATAGACACAAAAGATAATTTGAATTAGCGCCCGAATAATAAAGGCAATACTAAAGAATGACTTCGCATGCTGTATCGTTGCAAAACAGGGATTGGACAGCGTTTGTCTCCTTTCTTGGACTGGAATACCATTCACATATACCATCCAATCAGAAACATCGCTATTTTTTAAGATTATTCCTTTTTCTTTCATTCCATGAATTTTAAATGAGACTACGACAGCCCAAACAATCCCAACGGTAAATAAATAAAGCATAAAACCACTTACCGAAAAAAAAGCAAAAAATACGCTAATCACTATAAAACACGCGAGTTTACCCGAATATATCCAAAATTGCGCAACCTGATAGTTCATTATTATCCTTAATATATTTTGTATAAATTTTGTAGTATACAAAACAGATTAAATGATAAAGCGTCTCATTTCTACTAATCTATAACCAACGTCTCGTTTGCTTACTGTAATCTTCCCACTCATTTTTAAATGATGCAGATAAAAAACGTTCTTCCTGTGGGATCGTATATAAATCAGTAATCAGCCAAAATACTAGCCCTGCGACCAAAAAGTAAGAAGAATGCGAGAAAAAAGCTAAAGCCAAGCTCATTGATGTAAAAGCTAAATACATCGGATTACGTGAAAATCGATAAGGCCCATTAGTGACTAAATGCGTTGCCTTAACCGTAGGATTTGGTGATGTTTTATGTTTATAAAAGTAATAAAGACTCGTCGCGACCCAACTCACACTCTCCAGCGCAACTAATATACCTAAAATTCCCATCCAACCAGAAAATGTCCAGTCTAAAAGACCTTGCCTGAAAAGAAAATAAACCGCAATGCCATTAGCCACTAACCAATTCAATAATGGCAATTTAAATATATTCATTACATTACCCTTAAGCCAACATGATGTTATTAGCATAACATATATGAATATATAAATTTGAGCGGAAGAATAGATAGAGGGGTAATATTAACTGCAAAAAGATTAGTTACTGGAACCTAATGAAAACACACTTTTTAAACCTTCTAATTTACTGTATTCCTGCTGGCAAACTAAATTTCGGACATCACTTGGCATAGAATCAATTCTGGTTTGAATATTAGCCAGTTGTTCATCTAAGCTATTCATTCCTTTTACATCAACGATATCCTGATTCACTTTAAGATAGTTAGCAAAACTTTGCAGGTTATCCTCTAAGCTATTACAAATATCATTACTGGCTAAACTCTGCGGTAAAATAGCACTGAGTGAAGTTGGTAAGACTTGAGATATATTCGGATAAATACTTTGCTTCCACTGCTGAGGAAAAACGATTAGTACCATGGCGGCTGCCAAAACTAATAGCATAGACGCTCCGGCTAATGTCGCTATAAGTTTTTTCATTCTTTTTCCTATTACTCAAAATTAACTGAAAATAGGATATACAACTCTGCGTAAAGCTATTTTTAAAACTAAAAATCCTTTGTAAAGAAATCCATAACTCTTTTTAATAAAATTTCATTTCTTCATACGGTTTTTCTTGGCAGCTCTTTAAGCGTTGTAATAAACCGCCTACATGTAATTCTAATTTGTGGCCATCCGGATCAAGAAAATAAAAAGAATCTCCTTCACTTTTATTTTCTTTCCAGACAATGACATTCGCTTGCATTAGCCTATCAACAACGATAAGAAAGTCTTTCGCATCAACGTTAAAGGCATAGTGTGTATAATCCGTTTTTTCTGGGGACAAAAATTGGCGAGTTGTATCTAATGATAAACATAACCATAAATCGCCACAGGAAATATAGGCGCCCTTTTTCCAACTCGCATGTAACTTCATACCAAGTAGTGATTGATAAAAACTAATACTTTTATCTAAGTCAGTTACCGCTAAAGTTAAATGGTTGATTCCGTTTAACATATTTTTTTACTCTTGGGTTGTCTGTTACATTGAATTCTTTTAATGAATTTACATAAATTATCAGTAAATAACATTGCAGCAGATATACTACATTCCATATCAACTTAATGACAACCTGTTACGAAATGCCCTTAACCTTTTTATCCCCCTATAAAAAGGTTTTTTTTTGCCTATAAAAATTGAATACTTTTACCACAACAACTCATCCAATTGTTATTTAACAAAAAAAACAAGTTACTCACAGTTCAAGGCCACGGTTATCCACAGTTAATGTGAACAACTCCAATTATCTACAAATTAATAATACTGACTTTTACTCATCAGTACTGTCGCAGTACTCCTACCACAAAACACCTTACTAGATATAAATGCTAACCTACAGATCTATAAGAAATTTTGCTATCATTTGGGATAAGGTGTTTTATTCACATTAATCAGGAGCTTGAATCTAACTTCCATGACAAACTTTTTTGAGCTATTTCAAGCCGTTGGTATTGGCCTGGTACTGTTACTTCCTCTTGCCAACCCTTTAACTGCAATTGCGGTCATGCTAAGCATCTCTGCTAATATGACAAAAGAACAGCGTGATCATCAATCGCTGTTGGCCTCTATTTATGTATTTGCAATCATGACAATCGCTTTTTATGCAGGCCAATTAGTCATGAACACATTTGGAATATCAATCCCAGGGCTGCGAATTGCCGGAGGATTAATTGTGGCATTTATTGGCTTTGGCATGCTATTCCCTAGTAGTGATGTAGGAGAAGACCAGACCACCAATGCGCTTGATGACCCAAATGTCCCCAAAAAACGCCAAGAATCACCTAGTATTGCCTTTGTTCCCCTTGCAATGCCAAGTACTGCGGGCCCGGGAACTATTGCGATGATCATCAGCTCCACTGCATCATTACAAGGTAATGTGAGTTTTGCTCCATGGGTCTTAAAAGTTGCCCCCGTGATTACTTTTTTTATTGCAAGTCTTATCGTTTGGATTGGTTTAAGAGGCGCAACTTCTATCATGAGGTGGCTTGGAAACAGTGGTATTGATGCTATCGCGCGGGTGATGGGGTTCTTATTAATCTGTATGGGAGTGCAGTTTGTTATCAACGGCATTGTTGAAATTGTCGCGCAACTCCCACACTTAATGAAAGAATATCAATAAGACATCGCTAGTGCATTGTAAGCATTTTTGACTTTCCACAAATAGCGTGGAGCTTGCGGTGCAGGGTGCTTTGTTTGTACATGCTGATAAAACTCTTCCGGTGATAAGCGATTAATCATCGCTATCGCCCGACCTTTATCATTATCAAACGTTCTTAATAACGCTCCAGCCCCATTCACATAAGCAACAACCGTTGCATAATATAATGTCTGAGGATGGCTTATTCCCGCAAGGTGCTGTTCCCTTAAAATACGAATATAAGCTGTACCAATATCAATATTTTTTTGTGGATCTTTTAGGTCACGAGAACTCGGCTCCCCCGATTTCCCTTGGTAACGATAGGCGTCACGTCCTGCTGTCGAAGCTTTAATCTGCATCAAACCTATTGCATTGGATTTACTGACAACTTCAGGTCTAAAATTGGATTCGACCTCAATAATTGCTCTAATTAAAGTTTCATCTACACTGTAGCGAGCCGCAGAGTCACGAATAAATTCATCAAAAGGTGTTCTTGGAAATGCCGTATTTTGTGCTGTTATTGGCCCTGTCGGCTCTAACATTCGCTGTTTTGTTACAGGCCTATCTGGTTCGCTTGAACAACCTGCAAGCAGCAGTAACACAAAAGTACCGCCAATTATTTTTTTCACTGTCGAATCCTCTGCGATGAAAGCCGATGGCAGAATAACTAATCCTAAGAAAAATAAAATAATTTTTACTTAACTTTTACTTCGGGACGTGTTTTAGTCATACAAATAACCATGGGACTTAGAAGCCTATAATGACAAATAATGCTATTCCACACTTTTTATATTTATTTTTCCCAACTGATATTGATAATCATTATCAGTTGGGATATAAAATATAATTGTTATAAACCTTAACAACTGTATGTTAAAAAACGCTAAACCAATAATGTCAGGGTCAACTTTTATGAAGAATAACGCATCTCGATTATCTGCACCTTTACTAACCAGTATGTTTGCTTTGATAGCAATCATCTTTTTTAGTCAGCCTGCTTTTGCTAAAAAGTTTAAAGTCGTAACCACTTTTACCATTATTCAAGATATCGCTCAAAATGTAGCTGGAGATGCGGCAATTGTCGAGTCTATAACAAAGCCTGGAGCAGAAATTCACGGTTATCAACCGACACCTAAAGATATCATGAAAGCCTATGATGCAGATTTAATCTTATGGAATGGGATGAATTTGGAAGTGTGGTTCCAACGTTTCTTTGAAAACTTTAAAAATGTCCCTGCTGTCGTGGTCACTGAAGGTATTGAGCCAATGCCAATCCGTGAAGGTGAGTATAAAGACAACCCGAACCCACATGCATGGATGTCTCCTGCTAATGCTAAGATTTATATTGAAAATATTCGTCAAGCTCTGGTCAAATATGACCCTGAAAATGCTGAAACATATAATGCCAATGCAAAAAAATATGCGCAACAAATTGCTGAGCTTGACGCCCCTTTGCGTGAACGCTTAAATCGCATTCCAGAAAATGAACGTTGGTTAGTTTCAAGTGAAGGCGCATTTAGCTATTTAACTAATGATTACGGCTTTAAAGAAGTCTACTTATGGCCAATCAATGCGGAAGAGCAAGGCTCTCCTCAACAAGTAAAAAAGGTAATTGATACTGTCCGTAAATACAACATCCCTGTAGTATTCAGTGAAAGTACAATTTCTGACAAACCGGCTCGCCAAGTCAGTAAAGAAACAGGGGCAAAATACGGTGGCGTATTATATGTAGATTCACTTTCAACTGCTGATGGCCCAGTACCAACATATATTGACCTTTTAAATACGACTGTAGACACGATAGCGAAAGGATTTTCACAGTAATATGAATCACTCAAGTCAATTCGAACACCCGAATCTTATCGTCGATGATGCGACTGTGACATATAATAATGGTCACACCGCTATCTATGACGCAAGCTTTACTATCTCTGGTGGCTCTATTTGTGCCTTAGTTGGCGTAAATGGTAGTGGTAAGTCAACGCTATTTAAAACTATTATGGGGCTTGTCACCCCATCTTCTGGCAGTGTGACATTAAATGATCAACCGATAAAAACCGCGCTTAAAGAAAACGTGATTGCGTACGTCCCACAGACAGAAGAAGTAGATTGGAATTTTCCCGTTCTCGTTTCTGATGTCGTGATGATGGGTCGTTATGGCAAAATGGGTTTTTTTCGCATCCCTAAACAAGCCGATAAAGACGCTGTCAAAATGGCATTAGAGCGAGTTGACCTTGCAGGGCTTGAGCATCGACAAATAGGCGAGCTCTCAGGAGGCCAGAAAAAACGAGTTTTTTTAGCGCGGGCGCTCGCACAAGAAGGTAAAGTTTTACTCCTCGATGAACCCTTCACTGGGGTTGATGTTAAAACCGAAAATGCCATTATTGACCTGCTACGTAGTTTGCGTGACGAAGGCCATCTCATTCTCGTTTCAACTCATAACTTGGGCAGTGTGCCTGAGTTCTGCGACCATGTTATCTTAATCAATCGCACTGTTTTAGCGAGCGGGCCTACTGAAACGACATTTACGCAACGAAACCTGCAACAAGCTTTCGGTGGTGTATTGCGTCATATTAACCTGTCTGGTCAAGAGCTTCATGACGATGATGACCCGCGCTCTGTCACCGTCATTACCGATGATGAAAGAGCGGCTGTATTCTATGGTCATGACCATGATGCACCCGTTCGAAAAAACCAAGCTAAGGGTTCCGAATGATTGAGATGTTATTACAGCCCTTTGAATATGATTTTATGATAAAAGCCATTTGGGTCAGCGCCATTGTTGGTGCAGTCTGTGCATTCTTATCGGCGTATTTGATGTTGAAAGGCTGGTCATTGATGGGAGATGCCCTCTCCCACTCCGTTGTTCCTGGGGTGGCGGGTGCTTATGCTTTAGGTTTACCCTATGCGGCAGGCGCCTTTTTTACCGGGATCCTTGCGGCACTTGCCATGACATTAATAAAGCATCTAACTCGTTTACGTGAAGATGCTGTTATTGGCTTTATCTTTTCTACTTTTTTCGCGGCAGGTTTGTTGATTGTTTCATTGAATCCAACATCTGTTAATGTACAAAGTATTATTTTTGGTAATATTTTAGGTATTGCGGATTCTGACGTATTACAAGTAGAAATTATTATCGGCGTTTCATTTATTATCCTGTTGTGCTTATGGAAAGATTTATTAGCCGTTTTTTTCGATGAAAACCATGCACGCTCAATAGGTTTAAATCCTCTACGCCTAAAAATTATTTTCTTCACATTATTAAGTGCGTGTACTGTTGCTGCTTTACAAACAGTTGGCGCAATCCTTGTGATTGCGATGGTCGTCACACCAGGTGCGACTGCCTATTTATTAACCGACCAATTTAAACGCTTACTTATTATTTCAGTCACGATTGGTACCGTAACCAGTGCTGTTGGTGCTTATATCAGTTATTTCCTTAATGGTGCTACAGGTGGGTTAATAGTCACCTTACAAACCATTATTTTCCTACTGGCATTTTTCTTTGCACCTAAGCACGGTATTTTTGCCTCAAAACGTAAAGCCAAACAGGAAGTCGCCCGGCTGCACCAATCACACCAACAAGGAGCATCTCATGAGTGATTTCATTGACTTACTGATGGCTCCGTTTGCATTTCCCTTTATGCAAAAAGCATTGATTACAGCCATTGTCAGCGGAACGGTATGCGCTATCCTCTCTTGCTTTTTAGTATTAAAAGGTTGGTCATTGATGGGCGATGCAATTTCCCATGCCGTTTTACCGGGGATCATTATTGCTTCTTTACTCGGTATCCCATTAGCGATAGGGGCATTTGCATCTGGCTTGTTTTGTGCTGTGGCTACAGGTTATTTAAAGGAAAATAGCCGTATAAAAGAAGATACGGTGATGGGTATCGTCTTCTCAGGCATGTTTGCTATCGGCTTGGTTATGTTTGCTAAAATAGATACCGAACAGCACCTTACGCATATTCTATTTGGTGATATTTTAGGGATAACCGATAGCGAGTTTAAACAAATATTACTATTTGCAGGAGTAACCATTGCAATTATCCTACTGAAACGTAAGGATTTCATGTTGTATTGCTTTGATCCTAACCAAGCACGAGTCATTGGCTTGCCTGTGAAGTTAATCCATTATGGCTTGCTATCGCTACTCGCTCTCACCATTGTTGCTTCATTGCAAGCAGTTGGTATTATTTTGGTGATTGCAATGCTAATTTCCCCAGGCATCATTGCTTTTGTGTTATGCCGTAGTTTTGGGAAAATGCTCATCGTCGCTATCATTGCTTCGGTAACATCGAGTGTTATTGGGACTATCCTGAGTTTTCACATCAACGCAACAACCGGACCAACTATCGTTGTTACACAGGCTGTGTATTTTGTGATTGCATTACTGTATAGCAAAATCGTATTAGCCCGCAAAAAAGGGCAAGCTAACCCACAAAGTATGCATACAGCCTGATAATTGAATGCTCTAAAAGTAAAAAGCTGAACTCACAAATTCGTAAGTTCAGCTTTTTATTAAAATAATCAATACTTACTACCAGCCTAATGTCTTAACGCATTTTCGTCGTACAACGTTAATCCAGCCCCTACTTATCCCTCATAAACTTTCATTGCTAGGCTTCTCGCTGATAATGTGAGTTCTGTAGCTACTTATTTCCCATTATTTGAACATTCTCATTTGGTTCGTCACACGTTAAATTTGAGTCACTCTCTGATTATAGTTATCAACCTGATAATTAGTTAACTATTTCGTGATAGCGGCTTCTTTTTAAGCAATTATCACTGTTAATTCCTAAACTGCCGCTATAGTATTATATTAATGAAGACCAAAGCAGAGCGAGGTGAGTCATGTGGCAAGCAATGTGTCGTTTATTAAGTGAACACTTAGGTGAGGCGGAGCTACGTAACAAAGTCATTCTGTCTGGTGGTGATATTCACCATACGTTAAGAATTGACTATGGCGAACACACCGTGTTCATTAAACAAAATCGGCGTGAGTTTTTGCCTTTATTTAAACAAGAGGCTGAACAACTTGAAATGCTCGCTAAAAGCCAAACTATAACCGTTCCTAAGGTTTACGGTGTTGGCAGTAATAAGCACCATAGTTTTCTTCTGCTCGAATATTTCCCTCTAAAACCTTTCGATGGCACCAACGCATGGCATTTTGGTCAACAACTAGCGCGTTTACATCAATGGGAAGAGCAGCCTAGTTACGGGTTTGATTTTGATACAATGCTAAGCACAATTGTACAGCCTAATGGCTGGGAAAAGCGTTGGAATTCATTTTTTGCAGAAAAGCGTATTGGCTTACAATTACAACTCGCTTCCGAAAAAGGAATGGTATTTAGCGATATTCAGCAAATTGTCGATATTGTTAAGGACAAACTTGCAGGACATCAACCACAACCTTCTTTATTACATGGTGATTTATGGCCAGCAAACTGTGCTATCACTCAAAATATTGAAGGAGTACTGTATGACCCCGCCTGTTATTGGGGCGATAGAGAATGTGATATTGCGATGTTACCGTTATATCAAGAACTTCCGATCCAAATTATCGATGGCTACCAAAGTGTTTGGCCATTGCCAAATGGATTTTTAGATAGGCAACCAATTTATCAGTTATATTATTTACTCAATCAAGCCCACATATTTGGTAACGAACAAAGTTACCACCAAGCGCAGACAATTATTGATAGCCTACTCAGCGAAAAATAAGCTCCAGCTTTTTAATATTAAGCACGACAAATAATTAATTTTCTAAATAATTCGAGCCGTGGCAAGGCGGCAATTGAGGATAGTTTGGGGAGCATACACAAGTATGTGACCCAAATAGCCGAAAGAAGCCAACACAGCTACGGTTCGAAGTACGACGAAAATTTGGGGAACATACACAAGTATGTGACCCAAATAGCCAAAAGAAGCCAACACAGCTACGGTTCGAAGTATGACGAAAATTACCAGTTAAGGAAGCGTAGAAGAAAATACAAGCCAACCCCCAATACAATTGGCCAAAAATAAAGAAGAAAAAATTGAGAGAAAATGGTGTGACGTGGAATAGTTACCTTAGCTTCTAGTTCTTCTTTTGAGATGTCTATGCCTTTTGCTTTTTCTATAATCACGTGGTCTTCTAAGCTTTCACGGATAAACTTAATTTGTCGGTACATGCGCAAACCTGATGCACTTAATGCGAGCCCAACAAAAATAAAAATAAAAATGATGATAAAGCTGATATTGCTGCCAGAAAACCCATTAGCAACTTGAGGTACTGGTGAGTTATTCCAAAAGAAATTTAGGAAAGGCGTAGTTTGGCGGGCCATTTCCGCCATTAATTTAATAAAATCATTAGCGACCGCATTGATCCCTTCACCTGCAAGCCCCTTCATGCCAGCCAGTTTAATTAAAGACGCCAATGTCGAAATTAATGCTAACAGAAAAACAACCCAACCCAGAATACGTTTGCCGATTGCGACATAATTGGCATTATGGTAATTCATTACTGCTTTTCCTCAGCGTTATTATTTTTGATAAAATTTTACAATGATTTTTCAACGCTAATCATAGCTGAAAAAAGTCATCGTCTCCAAATTTCAATTCATAATTGATAACAATATTGAGACTTTCAGACTAATCAAAATAGTATGGTTATTAATTATCATTATATTTTTACTTCATGCTGTCCGATAATTCTTCAATATTGCCCTAATACTGACCTCAAGTAATACGCTTGAAGCCTGTTTACTGATATCATTGCTCCTTCGTTAATAGATACGACATGAATGGAGTTTTGACATGTACCATAATCTTCCCATCCAATCGGTCATTTTTGATATGGATGGTTTACTGATCGACTCGGAACCTTTTTGGGCACAGGCTGAACTTGAGATTTTTTCACAATTGGGTGTCGACGTTTCAATTGCTGATACCCTGCCTGATACCTTAGGTTTACGTATTGACCATGTGGTGGAGCTTTGGTACCACGCCTCCCCTTGGCAAGGATGTAGCCAAGAAGAAGCCACACAACGCATCATTGACCGTGTTGTTGGTTTAGTTGAAGAAACTCGCCCTATTCTACCCGGAGTGCAGCATGCCATGGAACTTTGCCGTTCAATGGATTTAAAAATTGCATTGGCTTCCGCCTCTCCTTTGTACATGTTGGAAAAAGTTTTAAATCTTCTGGATATTCGTGATTATTTCTCTGCGGTTATTTCTGCGGCTGATTTGCCCTTGAGTAAACCTCATCCTGAAGTTTATCTTAAAGCAGCAGCTGAGTTATCAACTAAACCGGTCAATTGCGCATCATTAGAAGATTCATTTAACGGTATGATTTCTGCAAAAGCGGCCAGAATGCGTTCAATTGTGGTACCTGACAGCAAGCATTTTAATGATCCGCGCTTTGGTTTAGCCGATATCAAACTAGCCTCACTGAATGACTTAAAGGCTGAACATTTACGTTAAGAATACTTTGTGTGTCTAAGAAGTGTTCTCCCCTATCTAACTTAGGTAGGGGAATTGTGTTAATTTATAAAATCCTTTCCTTATCTGCTAATAAATAAGAGTTTTTTTACCTTTCTAGTACTATCATATTCTTTTCAAACACTTTATACTGCCAATCAACTGTATAGATAAACAGATGGTATTTTATCCACCATGACAGCTGAAGGGCATCTGCTTTTTTCCGTCGCCTCTTTAATAATGGCTCATAAACTTCAAATCACCCCAGAGATTGCTCATGGTGATTGGCTGCACATGGTTCCAGGAGCCTTATTAGGCGCATTATTGCCCGATATTGACCACCCCTCCTCAATTCCTGGTCGGCTACTACGGATTTTTTCATTACCCATTTCCAAGCTTTGTGGGCACCGAGGGTTTACTCATAGCCTAGTTGCATGGTTTCTATTGATGATTTCTTGTTATCAATGGGTACCTACAGAATGGGCAATCCCAAATGATATTATCCAAGCCTTTTTATTGGGTTATATCAGCCATCTAGTCGCCGATATGCTCACGCCTTCGGGGGTACCGTTACTATGGCCACTCCCCCAACGTTTTTGTTTTCCCATGATCCGCGGTAAAAATAGCCAACGTGGAGAACGCTTTGTTGCCATTATTTTGACCGTTTGTGCCTGCTTATTACCCGCAGGTTACCAATTCGATTTTTATAATCACGTTGATGTGATTATAAAATACATTCATAATCAAATAGATACATACTTCCCTACATAATTTATAGTTTTGTCATATAATGTAAGTATGAATAATACTATCTTATTACTTTTTGGTATAAGAAATGTGTTTTATCAGCTGATAACATATAACCAGTTGTTTGAAGTAACTAAATCCTTATAACCAATAAGGATTAAAGGGCAAGTAACACACCTTATAAAAATATGATTTGGAGTTCGGAATGAATATTCCTCTAATTATTAATGTGCTCGGCTTTGTAGCACTACTAATACTGTTGGCAAAACTAGGGGCTAAAGGCTGGAGCCTATCTAAAAAAGTTTTAGTCGGTCTGGTTTTCGGTGTTGCCTATGGGGTAATACTACACCTCGTGTACGGTAGTGGCCACCAAACGGTAAAAGACTCCATTCTGTGGTTTAATATTGTCGGAAATGGGTATGTGCAGCTATTACAAATGGTGATTATGCCATTGGTATTTGCTTCAATTCTAAGTGCGGTGGCAAGATTACATAAAGCCTCTTCACTGGGTAAAATTAGCTTTTTAACAATTGGCACTTTGTTATTTACCACTGCTATTGCTGCGTTAGTTGGTATTTTAATTGCCAATGTATTCGGCCTGACCGCAGAAGGTTTAGTTCAAGGTCAATCTGAAACTGCTCGCTTATCTGCAATAGAAAGCAATTATATTGGGAAAGTTTCTGACTTAACCGTACCTCAATTAATTTTATCATTTATTCCAAAAAATCCATTTGCGGATTTAACTGGAGCAAATCCAACATCGATTATTAGTGTCGTTATTTTTGCTGCCTTCCTCGGCGTTGCCGCACTGCAATTGTTTAAAGATGATAAAGAGCGCGGTGAAAAAGCCTTAGCAGCGATTGATGTAATGCAAGCTTGGGCAATGAAGTTAGTTCGCTTAGTAATGCGTTTAACGCCATATGGCGTAATGGCGCTGATGATTAAAGTTGTAGCAAGTTCAAACTTACATGACATCATCAACTTAGGAACTTTTGTTATTGCGTCTTATGTTGCGTTAGGCATTATGTTTGTCATACACGGTATTTTAGTTGCGACAACAGGCTTAAACCCAATTAAGTTCTTTAAAAAAGCTGGACCAGTGTTAACCTTTGCATTCACGAGTCGTTCAAGTGCAGCAAGTATTCCACTGAATATTGAAACACAAACACGTCGTTTCGGTATCCCTGAGTCTATTGCTAGCTTCTCTGCATCTTTTGGTGCAACGATTGGTCAAAACGGTTGTGCCGGTATCTACCCTGCGATGTTAGCCGTAATGGTCGCACCGACAATGGGCATCAACCCGTTCGATCCACTGTGGATTGCGACATTAGTCGGTATTGTTACTATCAGTTCAGCGGGGGTTGCTGGTGTTGGTGGCGGCGCAACTTTCGCAGCATTAATTGTACTGCCCGCAATGGGATTACCTGTCACATTAGTTGCCCTGTTAATCTCAGTTGAACCATTAATTGATATGGGCCGTACTGCACTGAATGTCAGTGGTTCAATGACAGCAGGTACTGTGACTAGCCAATTGATGGGTGAAACCGATAAAGCGATATTCAACCAAAATGATGACGCAGATTTAAAACACGTTTAATTTATCATCATAGCTCAAATAAAAACCTGCCAGAAGGCAGGTTTTTTTATGGTTATCACAAATACGTCAATTTTATTAACCTTGGTGAACATTAAAAAAATCAGTTTTTTGTGCTGAATAATATTGCAATAAACTGGAATTACGTAAGATAATAAAGCCTGAGCAACGTTTTCTTGAGCTTCCTGCTTGTGTTGCGTCAACCCATTTCCTATGGGTATTTTATCAACATAATTTATGGTTTTTTAATATGACTAATAATGTCCATATCCTAAAAACTGCTTCTTCAGAAAACCCTTGTGTAAGCTGCGGCGCATGTTGTGCCTATTTTCGTGTCTCTTTTTATTGGGCTGAGGCAGAAAGTGGCGGTGGTGTTGTACCACAACATTTAACTGAGCAAATTACCCCATTTATGAGTTGTATGCATGGCACCAATCAAAAACAAAATACCCGCTGTACTGCTTTAGAAGGTACTATTGGTGAGTGTGTGTCTTGTTCAATTTATGCACAAAGACCCACGCCGTGTCGTGAGTTCGAACAATCTTGGCATGATGGTATTTACAACGAAGCCTGCGATAGAGCGCGTGCTGCTCACGGTTTACCCCCTTTAGAGCCCCATCAACCACAAATAGCTTGCTAGCCGTCAATGACCCAGATTTTTCTGGGTTATCTCTTTTTGAATCAAGGCTGAAAAATGCGTCCTTGCACAGGTGTTAACCGCTCAGCTATATACATTACATAATTTCGTTCATTACCTGCATCGCCAACTCAAAAGAGTGTAAACGAGCTTGATGATCAAAAATTTGGCCATTAACCATAATTTCATCCGCTTGAGTTTGCCTGAATATCGTTTCCAACCCATGACGTACCTTGGCTTTATCCCCTACCAGTGACATCCCTAATGCTTGTTGAACACCAAATTCCTCGGCAGGTGACCAGATATTTTCCATACTCTCGACTGGTGCAGGAAGTTGAGAGGGTTGGCCACGACGTAGCATGACAAAGGCTTGCTGCATCGACGTAAATAAAAATTCCGCTTCACGTTGAGTATCTGCGGCAATGATATTGATGCAAACCATCGCATACGGCTTAGATAGTCTCTGCGATGGCTGGAAATTAGCACGATAAACATCCAACGCTTGTAACAGCAAATCAGGTGCAAAATGAGAGGCAAAAGCAAAAGGGAGCCCCATCTGCGCAGCTAACCTTGCACTGTATAAACTCGACCCTAGCAACCAAACTGGAATTTTTTCGCCAAATCCCGGTACTGGACGCACTGCTGGATCTGGGTTTATGGCATCAAACCAATTAATAATTTGCGCTACATCTTGCGGGAAATTATCGATATCCGTATTCATATGACGACGTAAAGCTTGCATAGTCCGTTGGTCACTTCCTGGTGCACGCCCTATACCTAAATCAATACGTTCAGGGTAAAGTGTATTTAACGTGCCAAATTGCTCAGCAATCACCAACGGTGAATGATTCGGTAACATGACACCTCCAGAACCTAAACGCAAAGTGCGCGTATTAGCAGCAAGATAGCCGATTAATACCGAGGTGGCCGCACTTGCTATCCCTGTCATATTATGGTGTTCCGCAAGCCAATAACGATGATAACCGAGTTTTTCGGCTAGTTGGACAATATCAAGAGAATGAGCAAAGGCCTCTTTCGCTGTCGAACCCTGAATGATTGGCGCAAGGTCGAGCAACGAAAGGGGAATTTTTTTATCTGACATACACACTCACTTTGTTAGAGTTTTGTTGAACCTAACTTACCATCCTAGACTATCCCCTTTGATGTCTCCAGCACTGAAATTTGCATTAGCACAAGTGGTCTAAAAATGTAAATTATCGTCTATTAACCCACTGTTTTATAAAAATTATGGAATAAGCTTGAATAAAAAGTGCAGTAATTATGGAGCTTCCGTCAGGGGAGGTAAAAGCAATTGCGAGGCGAAATGAATTGGTGAATGATTTGATTATCACCAATACAGAGGAAACTGAAATGAAAAAATTAAATACAAGTTTATTAGCCTTAGCATTATTAACCGTCGGTTTTACTGCGGCAGCAAATGGTGTGAACCAAAAAATGCCTCGTCAGCACATGGGTAACCATCACAATATGGTATACAGCGTTGCAGAACAAACGACGACACCGAATGAAACTGTAAAAAAACTGGCCAATAGTGCGCCTAAAATTGAAGATGGCAAACGCTATATTGTCAAAGTTACAGTGATGGAAGTCCCTGAATTTAAACCAATGAATACCATGCCAACACCAGAACCAATTGGTGCTCCAACTGCAAAGTAACAGTTAGTATCAATGAGGATTAATGAAGTTATCGGCAAAACCTTTTATATCGATAAGTACAATCAGATAGCTGTTACAAGAAAAAGCCGATATTTTAGTCGGATAATAAAGAGTTCTATATATCCTACGATTGCCTCTGCTTCCCAGAGGCTTTTTTTTAAAAAAAAAGTTTCTCCGAATTGAATCTTTTCCCCTAGTAATAACACCTAATAACGACTAATCTTAATTCAAGCAGATTGTTAATATCAGCTACCTATTAACACTTTGTTTGACATCCTTTCAATAGAAAATCAGGAGCTTAACATGGGGTATTTTGAATTAAAAAAATCCACTAAAGACGTTGCTCAGCCTTACTATTTCGTTTTAAAAGCAGCAAATCATGAAGTGATTGCTAAAAGTGAAATGTATGCTTCCAAGCAATCTGCGCTAAAAGGGATTGCCTCTGTCCAAAAAAATGGCTCTTCTGAAACAATAAAAGATCTCACTGAGTAAATTTCAGTGACCCCAACTCTCTTCAAGTCGGGGTCACTTTTTTATCTGCTCTAGCTTATATAAGCTATATAAATATGCGCTATTCAGATTAACTCTAATTAGAATAACCTTATTTAGAATAACCTAAGTAACGCAGTCACAATCGCAGCTGACAACACAATGATAATAAATGGCTTTTTAAACCACGTTAGTACCCCTGCCACCAGCACGCCTACAATTTTAGGGCAATCAGAAATCTCATCACCGGAAAATAATGTCGACGTCGCTGCCACTGAGAATAAAATGACAATGGCTGCTGCTGAAAATAACATTTTACTATTTTCAGAAAGTACCACTCGACCGCGCAACAAAGCACCTGACGCTCGCATTAAATAAGTACCTGCCGCCAACAACAAAATACCGCTAATAATTAACCATGGGTTATTTGTCATTATTATTTCCTTATATAAATAACCAAGCTCAATAGTGCCAGTAATACAGGGATCCCCGCGGGTAATACTGGTGTGGTTGCAACCGCAATAACTGCACCAATAATGGCAGTTAACCGCAGGCGTTTATCCGATAACGCAGGCAATGAAAGCGCTAAAATGATTGCAGGAAACATCGCATCCATCCCGTATATATGCGTATCACTAATAAAGCTACCCAATACCTCACCTATCACGACCCCTATTGGCCAACACAATAGAATACCTATCCCACACAACCAAAAAGCTGCGCGTTTTTCTGATTCAGTTTCTTGTGCTAAACCAAATACAACACTCTCATCGTTCATAATATGGTAGCCCAGTAATGACTTCGCTCCTTTCCCCGTTAATTCGTTAGTTGCAAAACTAAAAGGGATATGTCGTGAATTGACTAACAACCCCGCAAGTGCAGCAGAAAGCGGGCTACCTCCTGCAAAAATAACACCAATAAACAAAAACTCAGACGCCCCTGCGAGCACTAAAATAGATAAAGTAAGTGGTATCCACCAATCAAAACCTTGCGAAAGCGCTAATGCGCCATAAGAAATGCCGACAATTAAGTCAGCAAAACAGACAAGAGCTATATTTTTCACTATGCTATGATTTAATGTTGAGCTTATTGAAGTTAGCATCCCTAGACCGTTCGATATATAATACATTCGTTCATTATGTCGATAGATAGTATAAAGTGCAATCTAAATAGGAAAATTAAAATTGAATCTACCTTCCCCGCCCATTGAGTTGATTTCGAAAGCCCTTAGTCGTGAAAGACAAAAAAGCGGGCTATCCCTATCAGAGCTATCTCGCAAAGCCGGTATCGCTAAATCTACACTTTCTCAATTGGAATCTGGTAGCGGTAACCCAAGCATTGAAACTTTATGGGCACTTTGTGTGGCTTTAGACATTCCTTTTGCGCGATTAATTGAAGAAAAACAAGAGGCTGTCACTGTGATCCGTCATGGGGAGGCGATACCGGTCAGCGCTGAACACGCGAACTATTTGGCCTTTTTGCTCTCATCAGCCCCTGCAGATTCGCGACGTGATATTTATACTGTGGTTGCCCAGCCCGGTCGTGACCGTATTTCAGAGCCTCATATGCATGGTGTCAGCGAGCACATCATTATTATGTCCGGCAGAGCGTTAGTCGGCCCATTGGATAACCCTGTTGAGTTACAGGTTGGGGACTATATTCACTACCCCGGAGATGAGCCGCATATAATGCGAGCCTTAGAACCCAATACGATGGCAGTTATGGTGATCGATAAACAGAATTAATCACCTATCTGACACATTAGACTTAGCGTTATGATAACTTTAGTGAATATTAATTGGAGCCTGCTTTATGTCCTACTATGATGAAATTGTTGAAAAAATAAATCAACTGATTGAAGAAAGCTCAGTTCATAATATGAATGAAATGCTAATGCAGCTATCCCATGATCAGCAAATCAACCAAGAACAACGTTTTGAACAACAACAGCGTTTAAGAGAAGCTATTTTTATTCATCACGACAAATAGCAGCCATACAATAGGCCGCTATTCGCAGTTTTAACCAATCTTAATAGGCAAAATAAATAGGCAGTAGGGCTAGTGGTAACCCCGGTATTGGCAAAATAACTAGCCCTAATAGCATTAACATACTCAATTAAAATTCCTGTTGCTGTAAATAACTCCACGCATATTGCGCATGAAGTTCAGCCCCTGTCGCCATCGTGTCTTCATCAATATTAAAGCAGCCATGATGATGCGCCCATTGAGTGTCTTTTTCGGCATTTCCTGTGCCTAACAAAGCAAAGCACCCTGGGATATTTTCAATGTAGAAGCTGAAGTCTTCACCGCCCGGTGTCGGTCTTTCATTAATCAGAGCTTGTTCACCAAAAGCTTGTGAAATCACTGACTGAGCCAGTAGCGCACTACGCTCCTCATTAATAACAGGCAATGTCCCATAGATATAATCAACATGCGCAGTCGCCCCATAAATAGCCGCTGTATGCTCTGCATAACGACGGATCGCAGCTTCGATACGGTTACGAGTTTCGATATCAAAACAACGTACCGTGCCGTCCAATACTGCATTTTCAGCGATAACATTGAAACGTGTCCCGACATCCATTTTACCTATCGTGACCACGGCTGAGTCTAAAGAAGACGTTTCACGGGAAACAATCGCTTGTAAATTCATGACAAATGCAGAAGCAACAACCGCAGCGTCAATGGTGGCCTCTGGCATAGAACCATGACCACCACGGCCTTTAAAGGTGACTTTTAGTAAATCTGCGGAAGCAAAAGAGCCTCCCACATTACAAGATACTTTTCCTGATGGTGTGGTTGTCCAAATGTGCATACCAAAAACGTTATCCACATTTTCGATTGCGCCTTGTTTGATCATGGCTAATGCGCCTTGAGCAATTTCTTCTGCGGGTTGGAAAATCAAACGCACATTACCGGCTAATTCTTCACGTACTTCATACAACGCTTTAGCTGCGGTTAATAGCATTGCCGTATGCGCATCATGGCCACAAGCATGCATTTTACCTTCAATAGTCGATTTATATTCTAATGAATCGTTCAATTCCAAAACGGGTAATGCGTCTATATCTGCACGCAGAGCAACTGTTTTACCTGGCTTACCGCCTTTAATTTCAGCAATAACACCTGTCGGTTCGGTTAATTGATACGCTATTCCAATTTTGTCTAATTCTTCTGCAATACGTTTTGTAGTACGTATTTCTTCAAACGGTAGTTCAGGGTGAGCGTGTAGATCACGACGAAAAGCAATCATTTCCGGTGTGTGTTTTTTGATTGCCGCTGTAATTGTTTTGTTGATCATTTTTCTACCTTTTTACCCTATTACACAACCAGATGATTTACCTGGTTTATTTATTAATTAGCATTCTATTAATGACTTAACAGTAGCAAACATCACATCTGCACCTCTTGCAATTTGTGCATAATCCGTCCATTCATCTGGATGATGGCTTAACCCATTACGACTTGGCACAAATATCAACCCTGTTTGAGTAATACCTGCAAAAATCATAGTGTCATGCCCTGCGCCACTGACCATTGAACGAAAACGTAAGTTTTGGTCGCTAGCATGTTGTTGCATCAGTTGATGAATATCACTATTGAGCTCCGTTGGCTGAACATATAACGGCTGAACAATATCGCTTGAAATAGCTAATGAATTGCTAACTTGCTCAGTTAACTCAATAACTTGCTCAATCACCTTACGTAACGCAATATCATTTTTGGAACGAATATCAACGCTAAAAGTGACTTCACTTGGGATGACATTAGCCCCATTCGGCAATACCGCTAACCGCCCCACCGTCGCCACCGTATTATCCCCCACTGCCGTTGCTAGCGCAGGGATTTGGCTAATGATTTGGCTAGCACACGCTAATGCATCGGCTCGCATATTCATCGGCGTGGTACCTGCATGGCCTGCTTTACCTGTCAATTTAATTTCTAACTGACTGATGCCTACAATAGTTTCTACGATCCCTACATCTTCATTCGCCTGTTCTAACACTGGGCCTTGTTCGATATGTAGCTCTAAGAACGCTTTGACATTTTTAGGATTAAGAACCGCTTGCGCTGCATTGTCTGCATTGAACCCAGCCGCGGCCATACGTGCAGCAGCACTCACGCCCTGCCTATCCTTTAACTGATATAATTCTTTGGTGCCAATTAGCCCTGTTATTACACTCGAAGCCATCAAACCACGACCAAAACTGGTACCTTCTTCTTCAACCAACGCAATCACTTCTAAGGGATATTTCGGTGTTAAATTTTGTTCACGAATACGTGCCACAACATCCAAACCGGTGACAATCCCCGCAGGACCATCAAATGCCCCACCGTGAGGGACCGAATCAAAATGTGAACCGACTATGACTGCAGGCAAATCCGGTTGCTGGCCTTCTAAGCGCCCATAAATATTGCCGATAGCATCTTCACGAACGTGTAATCCTAAGGCGCGCATTTCTTGTTTTAGATAATCACGCGCTTGTTTATCTTGTTCGCTATAGCTCATCCGCGTAGTACCCTGACCCGGCGTTGCGGTGTATTCTGCCAGCTGTTCTAAATGGCGCTGAATTCTTGAAGTACTTGTTTCCATTATTTTTACCCTGCAATTGGAACAATATAAGCCACCATAATACCTGCTAATACGACAGAAACCATGGTCACAGAAATAAAGCCACCAACTAGCATTGGCCCTAACATATGGCTAGTTAATACTTGGCGTTCTTTTTCGTCTTTCGTTAACGCGTTGATTGCTTCATTAGTAATAATATAGTCAGCTGGAAAGCCATATAACGCTGTTAGCGCAACAGCAAATGCCATTTCTTTGGTGACGCCTAATATTTTACCAACCACCCAAGATGCAAGGTACATCCCAATAACCGCTGCACTAATTAACACCACCATCGGATAAACTAGGCGTAATAACATATCGGGGGTTGCGTGGTTTAATGTATCAAAAATAAACAACATTAAGGCCATAATTGCGAACCCAAAGCCATTAGCTTTTTGTAACGGCTGTCTTTCTAAGAAACCCAATGAAGAAGCAATAACACCAAATAACAAACACAATACAAATGGGCTAATACTCACATAAGGGGCAGCATAAGATGAGGCCAAATAAGCCAAATAGCCTACCGCAGCTAAGCGTAAGAATTTAAAATAGCTGGTGTTATAGTGATTAGGGATTTTCTTGAACATACGTGGCATTTCATCTTCAGGTACTACAGTTTTAACTTCGACCTCTTTTGCCCCGTCTACCGGTAAGGTTTCTTGCCATTGGCCATTGCGATATTTTTCTAAAACTCGGCGCCCCTCTTTTTTTAGCATCACCGCAGTTAATGGATAACCTGCAAACCCCTGCATGACGTAAATTAAAATTGCGAAAACCGAAAGATCAACAAGACCTGCCTCCGCAGCACCTTTTGACATAATTAACGAAGAAACAATACCACCAACCAACGGAGGAACTGCAACTAATACCGTATTTAAATCAAATAAGGTTATACCAACAATAAAGGTTAATAAAATGATGCCTAGAATCCCAGCTAAAGAGATAAGAATGGTTTTCCATTGGCGCAATAATTCTTTTAGCGATAATAAGGTCCCCATATTTGTAATTAACAAATACATCAAGGTAACCGCAACCACCTGAGGAATACCCGCAATACTCACAATATCTTTCGGGAAAATAGTCCAATAACCTAAAAGGAAGAGCACTGCACATACAAATACAGATGGGATCCACGCCTTAGTTCTAACGGCTATAGCATCCCCTATATATAATATCCCTACTATCAGAAACAGAGCTAACATCTGTGACATAACTTTTTCCCCGCAATTATCTTTTTTTATTAGATTATTTTTTAGTATTACAAACTATTAATTTTAATTAAGATTGGATTATAAATTTTATTTGGCGTAATAAAACACCAATATAGAGAGTATTTCGCTACAAACACACGAATTTGCAACAAAATTCATCATAACACCGAAAATTCAGATGTATAGAGAGTAAAACCGGATTTAAACAGCTTGGAATAAAGGGAAGCTATGAATTAAATAGTCAGATATAACATTGAAATGGGACAAGCACCTTAATATTCTCTAAATGCAGGTTTAGAAGTTAATATTTTATGTCATTTAAGTAATTATTTATAAACAAATCGACTATAGTTGTTTTTTTAATCTATGAAATTATATTCTATTGTCCAGCGCTGTATTTTCAATAATTATCGCAATAAGATGAAAAATCACCTTATAAATATGATTCAGATTTCTATTTATATAAAACATTCTACTTTATTTTATTTTTAAACCGTTTCTCTTTATATTACCCTTGAAAAGGACGATATCCCTTCATGTCCAATTTAGTTTGTCTCAATAATAGAGGTGAATTAAATAAAGAAAAAACCCCATAGATAATTCACTATCTACAGGGCTTGATAATATTAGGTAAAGTAAATTAATGACTGGTTTGTTGTTCAGTCGCCACCTTAGCTGGTTTTATTTTACGATTATTTTCAAAACCGGGTTGTGGCACTTTAATAAAGAATGTCAGTATCCCTGCAAAGATATACAAACCTGTATAGGCCCACACTACACCCACAATATCAAAGAAAGGCAATACTAAACTGGCAATTGCTGGTGCAGCAAAATTACTTAACCCCGCAGAAAGGTTATAAATCGAAACTGCAGCACCTTTATGATGTGGCTCAATACTTGGGAATACCGCAGTCATTGGAACAAAAGCAGCCACAAAGATACCCAATAAAATAGCAGGTATTAATGCGATGGCAAAATTATGACCAAAATAAACGGGTAAGTAGTAAAACATTAAGCTGGATATTGCCATTCCTAAACAACCAAACCATCTGACCTGGCGAACCCAACCAATATGTTCACCAACAATTCCCCAAAAAATATTCGTAAAAATAGTCACAAAGAAGAAAACGGCCCAAATCTGTAACCATTCAGAGATGGTGAACCCTAAGCGGTCAACAAATAATAATGGCATGATAATCGCAAAACCAAACAATGAAATTGTGTTGATAATCCGGATCAGGCTTGCCATAAAAATATCTTTATTCGTGAATAAAATAGTCGCAGCTCGGGATAACTCGGCCATTTTATCTTTCATTGGTAAATTAACTTTAGAGCGATCAACTGGAATATGACGCAGGCTAAAATAAGCAATTGCGCCACCAATAGCGACCCAACCAATTGCCATCCATAATGTTCCCGTTTCTCCCATCATTGGGATTGAAAAGCTAGGTAAATAGCTACCAATGACACCAATTCCGACAGAATACATCGCCCAGAACCAACCGGTAGCGGCAGCAAGATGCGCTCGAGGAATGACCTGCACCAACATCATCATAAATGAATAAATAAACAATGGATAAGCTAATCCACGAATGCCGTAAAATAGTAGCATCAAGGTATAGCTTTTCATGCCCAGACCGAACACCATAAACAATGCATGCATGACAATCCAGAGAATGAACCCGATCATCATGGCTTTTAGGGGGGTGATGATTTCAGCCACAACACCAGATGCCCACGCCGCAACAGCGGCCATTAAGCCATAGACAGTAAATACCATCGCTGATTGTGCCGGTGTAAACCCTAAATCAGTAATATGTTTTGATAGAAAAGCCATTTCAAAGCCATCACCACTCATAAAAATAGCGATAGCAATAAAACCCCAGAACAAATGCTTAGGTAGACCAAGCCAATACTGCTTCTGTTCCATTGCAGTTTCCTCATTTTAATTTTGTTATTTTAATCAATCGCGAAGAGATAGCTGTGGCGGTGATGTGTAGGGAAACACCGCCACACTCGCCTACTGTGGCAATAATTCCCTTGCTTGTTTTTGCTGTTGGTATAATAAACGGAAAACATCAAGCCGTTGATTTAACCAAGTTTGGTACTGTTTCTGCGGTAAATAGGTACTTAACACCTCTGGTTTTTGGCACACGGTTTCTGTATTACCGCCGTCCGCCAGCCATGCCAAACGAGCCGCACCTAAAGCTCCCGATGAACTCGCTGGGTGGGTCACAATTGGTATATCGATAACATCAGCAATCAGCTGCGCCCAAACAGGGCTACGTGCTCCTCCCCCCGTTAAGCTACACCGACTAATTTGCGTTCCTGTTTGCGTTAAAACCTGCATGCCATCCGCCAGGGCGAAGGTCACACCTTCAATCACCGCATAACCAAGCTGAGCACGCGTTGTTTCATTTCTTAACGCAAAAAATGAGCCCATTGCGTAGGGGTCATTATGAGGCGTTCTTTCCCCTGAGAGGTAAGGCAAAAATACAGGCGCTAGCTTCTTCTGGTCATCGGTCAATTTCCCCACTTCCTCCATTAGCTGATTTTCAGTTGTAGAAAGAAGTTGGCAAAGCCACCGTAAACAGTTGGCGGCACTTAACATCACACTCATTTGGTGCCAGCGATTTGGTAATGCATGAGCAAAAGCATGGACACCCTGATGTGGTGCTGCTTGTAGTTGATTATTAACCACAAAAATAACACCAGATGTCCCCAAAGAAATCAGAGCATCGCCATCATTAATTGCGCCAACGCCCACTGCAGAGGCTGCATTGTCCCCCCCTCCACCAGCAATAATCACATCTGCACTTAAACCCCATTGCGAAGCTAAATCGGCCCGTAACACACCACTTTTTTCAGCTCCTTCAACTAAAGCCGGCATTTGTTCACGCGTTAGATTAGTTGCCGCTAATAATTCATCTGACCAATCACGCTTAGCCACATCCAGCCACAATGTGCCTGAAGCATCAGACATATCACTGATAAATTGACCGGTCATTTTCCAACGTAAATAATCTTTAGGAAGCAACACTTTGGCAACTTGTTTGAATATTTCAGGCTCATGACGTGCAACCCACAATAATTTAGGTGCTGTGAAACCTGGCATCACTAAATTAGCGCCAATCGTTAGAAACTCAGGGTGATTTTCCATGAGCCATTCACATTCCTTCGCACTGCGGGTGTCATTCCATAAAATACAGTCGCGAAGTACTTGGTGCTGGCTATCTAATAATACCGCACCGTGCATTTGGCCCGATAAGCCAATCGCTTTTACTGCCGCCCATGCTTCTGGGGCTTTTTGGCGCAAGGTAGCGGCAACCGCATTGGTGGCTTCCCACCAACTATCTGGCGATTGCTCGGCCCACTGAGAATGTGGCCTTTGTACTGTTAATGCCATATGGCTTGAGGCAACAATTTCACCCTGAGCATTAATTAATACAGCCTTAAGTTCTGAAGTGCCTAAGTCAATTCCGAGGTACATCGCCTTTCTCCTTACAGAGGTTGTTGAGGTGACTTGAGCCAATTTTCAACTTTTTCAACGGTGTTGCTCATCAATTCGTGGAATTCGGTAGCATGAGCAAGTGAACCGAATAGCATTTCACTGGAGACAAATTGCGACAATGCATCACTGCTATTCATCATTTTTTGATATAGCTCGACATCCAGCACACCATCCTGATACTCATAAGGTAATTCACCACGAGCCCAACGCTGTAAAAACACGAAAAATAAAGCGGGTAGTACAGCCGTCGCCGCCGGAGTCTGCTGGCGCTGATAGCATTCTTGTAAAGTTGGCGTGATAAACCCGGGAATTTTTGATAAACCATCGGCGGCAACGCGTTGATTAGTATCCTGAATATATGGATTACTAAAGCGCGCGAGTACTACATCACGGTATTGTTCTAAATCAAGGGGGCTTGGTGACAATGACGGGATCACATCCTGCGTCACATAATTCCATGCCATTTGTTTGATAGCAGATTGGCGGGTGCTTTCATCAATAAAGCTCAAACCGATTAAGGTTCCTGCCCAAGCAATGCAACTGTGGCTTGCATTCAGAATACGAATTTTCGCTTCTTCCCACGGTAAAACGGACTCAACCATTTCTACATCGACATTTTCTAATGCAGGACGTCCATTAATAAAGTCATCTTCAATCACCCACTGAATGAATGCTTCTCCCATGATAGGTGCTTTATCATCCCAACCCGTTTGCTGTTTAACACGCTCAGCAACATCTGGTGTTGGGCGAGGCGTGATCCTATCAACCATAGTGTTCGGCGAACGCGTATTTTCTTTCACCCATTGGTATAGCTCAGTTTCACCTTTTAATTGTAGAAACGATAAAAAGCCGTGTCTAAACCGTTCGCCATTGTGGCGCAAATTATCACAGTTTAACAAAGTGACAGGTTCACCATGAGCCGCTAAACGTGCGCGTAAAATTTGTGTTAATGCACCGTATATTGTGCTCATTCTGCCCGTTAAATCGACTTTAATGTCTGGCTGTTCTGCATCTAATTCATGCTGTGGGGTTAAATAATAGCCCGCCTCCGTGACCGTGAAAGCAATAACACGTGTTGCTTTATCACAGCCTTGTTCCACTAATTGGCTTAAATTCTCATCCCAATGTAATACTTTGCGCACTGAAGTAATTTTTTCATAATGACGCTCACCTTCAGGTGAGACTGTTTCAAGGGTATATTCCCCATTTTGCTTGGCTAAGTTATCAAGCAATGCATTCGCATCATTGCGAATATTCCCTAAGGCAATTGACCAACTATCATCCCCTTGTTGAATCAAGCGGTGCAAATACCACGCTTGGTGAGCACGATGAAATGACCCAGCACCGATGTGCATCCACACTGATTTCTGCTTTAGCATTGTGACTCCTTAACCTAAAATTAAATAATTGCTATTTTTTTGGGCATATGCCCGTTTGTTATATTTTAGTTTCAATCTGATCACAATTACTGCGATAATGCTCACAGTATTGACTTTTGCCCTTTTAATAAACAATTGCCCAGAATTACAATAAGCGAAACCAGCAGGAGAATGTCCATGCAGAAAGAATTAAAAAAAATGGAACAAGCTGCACGTGCGGCATGGCTATATTTTGTGGCAGGTAAAACACAACAGGAAATTGCGCATGAGCTTGGACTATCGAGACAAGTCGCCCAACGCCTTATTTCTCTAGCAAAAGAACAAGGTATGGTTCAGGTGCAAATCACGCACCCTATTACGGAGTGTTTAAGACTCGCTAATGAAATCCAGCAAAAGTATCACCTAACACATTGCTTTGTTGTCCCGTCAGGGCAACTTGATACAGAAGCGACGCTCGATATGATTTCAGTGGCCGGTGCTGAGCTCATGGAACAATTAATCGACCCCGATAAGCCTCAAGTCATTGGTATTGGTTCAGGTAGAACATTACGCAGTATTATTGATGCCCTTCCTTACCTAGAAACCTCCCAGCACCAATGTGTTTCATTAATAGGCGCTATTGCCCGTGATAGCTCAGCAACACGCTATGATATTCCATTACGTTTTGCAGAAAAATTACAATGCCGACACTATATTCTACCTGCGCCACTGTACGCCGATAGCCCAGAAGATAAAGCAATGTGGTGCCAACATCGCGTGTATAAGGAAGTCACGGAAAAAGCCCTGAATGCAGATATTACCTTTATTGGTATTGGTGAAGTCGGCAAAGGCTGTCCACTCAATTCCGAAGGTTTTGTCACAGATGAACAATTGGAAATGTTATTAGAAAAAGGTGTAACCGCGGAGTTATTGGGGCATTTTATCCAAGCTAATGGCGAGCGACTTTCTACAACTTTGGATGACACTCACACCAGTGTACCACTGTTCCCCTCCCCGAATAAGCCTGTGATCGCATTTGCGGGTGGCGCGCACAAAACAAAAGCAATTCAAGCTGTTATGAATGGCAGTTGGGTAACAGGCTTAGTGACCGATGAAGCCACTGCACATCAATTATTAGCAAATAAATAAATTATCCCTGTGTCAGCCAGTTATGGCACAGCATACCGAGTAAGGTAAAAATCAACGCCCCAATTACGTGGATGGCGATGGTACTAATGGCGAAGCCCAATTTACCTTCTTGGATTAGCACCAGCACTTCGAGTGAAAAGGTCGAAAAGGTGGTAAATGCACCACAGAAGCCCGTCACAATGAATAATTTATAGGCAGGACTAATATTTGCATTGGCAAAATACGAAATGGCAAAGCCAATGACAAAGCCACCAAGCAAATTGACCGCGACAGTGCCTAGTGGAATGTTTGGGTAAAGGTGATTGAGTCTTAAGCTAACAAACCATCTTAGCCATCCGCCAAGCACTGAACCAATCGCTATTGCAAATAATGAGGCATACATAGAAACTTCCTTTAATGTTTGGCGGGATAAATGAAAGGAAAGTCTCCCAGTTATACTCGAAGTATGACGAGTATAGATCATTTATGCCCTAAATTAGGGCACATAATACCTACGTACCCTATCTAATCAATAGGTTAACGTAGGCATCATTAGCCCTCTACGGGCGGTTTTGTAAAAAGGAGGAATGCCATCTCCCATATATTTTAAAATAATAAGGTAACTCATTAGGTTATGTAAACCCATTTTATAATAGATGGCATGAATGATTCTAATTACAGCTAGGTAACAAACAAATGAACCTAGTCAACAACGCGACAGCTTGAAGTATGACGAGCTATTGGGACATCTTCAAAATCGTCCGCACATTACTCGCACTCGTTGCGATAATATCAATCGCTCCCGTACGCAGTGCCCCCATAATGGCCATAGCCTTAGAGGATTCGGAAGCAATCGCTATTACACAAGGGATTTTCTTGAGTTCATCTATGCTTAGGCCAATCACTCTGTCATTCATCACTGTATCAACATGCTGCCCTTGCGCATTAAAAAAATCATAACCGGCAATATCGCCAATTACCCCTTGATTTAAACTCGCATCAACAATTTCACGCGGTGTAAACCAACCTAGTTTGACCATATAGCTGTCTTCATTCATATCGCCAATACCAATTAGGGCTATATCCGCTTTACGGGCGCGATCGAGCGTTTCCTTAATGGTGCCATTTTTCATAAATGATTGTTTTAATTCATTATTTTCAACATAGGCAGGCGCGTATAAAGTTTCACTGGTTCCACCAAATTTCTTCGCTAAGCGGCGGCTGATATGGTCCGCATTGATGGAATCTCCCGGCCGGTGGGTTCCGCCAATTCCGCAAATAAAACGGCAATCTTTTTCAGGAACTGCCCCACCGCTATCAGCCACTACAGCAACATTGCGGCCTTGGCCGACCGTGACTATCATGTTGTCTCGTAATGTTGTTGATAAATAATTAGCGACTAATGTGCCAACTTGGTAGCGTTGTTCTTCTTCATCGGGATGGTCGAGGGCAATCAACGCACGGGAAATCGGGAAGCGAGAAAGTAGCTGTTGCTCTAGCTGAGTGCTAAAAATAGGGTGATAGCGAACATTGATCTCAACAATCCCTTCTTCTTTTGCTCGCTTAAGTAAGCGCCCTACCTTAATTCGCGATATACCAAACTTATTGGCGATCTCTTCCTGAGTAATTTCATCACGATAATAAGCTATCGCAATTTCAGTCAGTAGCTCGATTTCGGAAGATGTTTGTGATCTATCCATAAGATAGTGGTTTCCTCTTTATTGGTGTTAATCGCAACAAGGATGATAAGGTTTTAGTATAGCGTTTCTAGTGGCAATTAATAAGTGAGTTATAAAAGAGAGTGGATATATAGCAATGGTTTTTGTCTATATATCCACGAAAAGAGTTATATAAAACAATTATGCATTGGTTAATGCGCTCTGTTTTTCAACACTTTGCGCTAATTGACATAACAATAAACAACAAGAAGTCGCGCCTGCATCTAACACGCCCCTTGAACGCTCACCAAGGCGGCTTGCACGGCCAATTTTAGCCACTAAATCTACCGTGGAATCACGGCCTGCAACGGCGGCGGCCTGCATCGCATCAAGCGCTTGTTTAAAGTTTTTTCCTGCTTTTGTTGCCTCTTCAAAGGCATTAACTGCGGGGATCAATGTATCCATTAAGCACTTGTCCCCCACTGTCGCGCTACTGATATCTTGCAGTTCAGATAACCCATTTTTTAACATAGCGAGGAAATCTTGTTGTGATAACGCATTTTTCCCTGAAATGCTGTCTGACATTCCCATAAAGAAGCTGCCATAAAGTGGCCCCATTGAACCACCAATGCCTTCCATCAATGCATCAGAAATTTCTTCAAACCCTTCACTGAGTGATAATTCACGGTCTGCAATTGCTTTAGCACATAAATTGAAGCCTTTCGCCATATTGATGCCATGGTCTCCATCCCCTATTGCACCATCAATTTCGCTTAGATATTCACGGTTAGAAACAATAATGTTCACTAAATCAAGGGTAATTTCCTTACCGTTGCCCGTTGAAATAACTTGCATAGTTGTCTCCTTATTTGACCTGTGTTAAACCCAATGAATACGCAGGAACATCCATCAATGTTTTCAATTCATCATCCACTTTCATTAATGTCAGTGTTACCCCCATCATTTCTAATGAGGTAAAGTAGTTACCAACATAGTTACGAACAATACGCACACCTTTCTCACTGAGTTGTTTTTCAACCTCTGCATAGTAGATGTACAGCTCCATCACGGGAGTGGCACCTAACCCTGAAACTAATACGACAACTTCATCACCTTGCTTTGCCTGCATATCATCTAAAATTGGCGTTAACATGGTTTTTGCCATTTGCGCTGCGGATTGAATTGGCATAATTTCAATGCCTGGTTCACCATGATGACCAATACCGAGCTCCATCATCCCATCTTCAATATGAAAATTGGGATGACCCACCGCAGGTATGGTACAAGACGTTAGCCCAACACCAATAGAGTGGCAGTTATTAATCGCTTTTTGTGCCGCATTAATCACGCCGTCTAAATCATAGCCTTTACTTGCTGCGGCAGAACCCACTTTCCACATAAGAATTTCACCCGCAACGCCGCGACGCTTTTCTTTTTCACTGGCAGGTGCTGAAGCGACATCATCGGTAGCGACCACGGTTTTGACTTGCATACCCGCTTTTTCGGCTTTTTTCATCGCCATCTTAACGTTCATGTTATCGCCCGCGTAATTACCATATAAGCAAGCAACGCCCACCCCACTGTCTGCAGCTTTGAACGCATCTAAAAATGCCCCAGCCGTTGGCGAGGAGAAAATTTCGCCAATCGCCACCGCATCTAGCATATTTTCACCTACGTAGCCTAAAAACGCAGGTTCATGACCTGAACCACCACCAGTGACAATGCCCACTTTCCCTTGTATTGGTGCTTTTGGGTATTTTAGAACCCGCGCGTTATCTGTTTGTGCAAAATATTCAGGGTGCGCTTTCAAATAGCCTTGAATTGCATCTTCAACAACAAGATCAGGTTCATTAATGATTCTGTTCATAATTCCCTCTTTTACTTATTTTCTGGTGTTAGCTGCATCTTTGCCGACTGTTCAAGTAATTCTTCCGGCACAGTAATAAATTTCATCAATATCGCACTAAATAAATAGAGCCCCGAGAAAATCCAAATCACGCCAAACGCACCTACGCTACTAATAAAGAGCCCAACAAGTGCAGGCCCGACAAACGTACTTAAACCGGCGCCTAAATTAAGGACTGACATGGCAGCACCTTTATTTTCAGGCGCTAAACTCGGCATGATGGCTGAAAGTGGTACGTATCCTGCGAGGCACGCACCAAATAAGCCAGCGGCTATCATCATCAGGGTATAACTGTGCCCAAAATAATAAGGCACGTAGTAAAACATTAAGGTACAAACCATACAGCCGACACAACCAAACCAAATTACAATATTGCGCCAACCGATGCGGTCACTGACAACACCAAAGATCAGATTAAAAGCAATGTTCACTGTCCAAAGTGCTGCGTAGATATGTAACCACTCTGTGCGGGAAAAACCAAAGTCAGCAAGAAACATTGGCATAAAGATCACTAAACCATATGCTGCCGAGGTATTAATGGTACGAACAATGCCACCTAAACCAATTTTTGGGTTCTCAAACGCAATAGTGATCCCTTTGAATACATAGCTGAGCGATACTTTTTCTTTCGGTGCCTCTGGTGTATCTCCCGCTTTGTTGCGGTTAAGTGCAATAGCAATAAATGCCCCGATAGTGACAAAAATCAGTCCACTCCATAACGTTGCCATTTCACCTAAAACTGGCAGCGCATAACTCGAATACATCACCCCTAAAACACCCAGCCCGCCGCTATAAACGAACCAGAAGATCCCGACAGCAGAGCCCAATTTTTTAATTGGTGCCTCATAGGCCACCCAAACTAAGAAGCCGTAGGCAAACATGGGATAACCAAAACCACGCAGTGCATAGGTCGGGATCATGATAGACAGGCTGTTACTCGGTAAGCCAACAGATAAGAAAATAACCGAGCCAATCACAAACATCACAAAACCAAAAATCATCACACGACGAGCGGTATAAATTTCAGCTAATACGCCGGATAACCACGCGGCCACAGCAGCAAAAAAACCATACACACTAAATAGTAATGAAGATTCTTCAATACTCATTCCACGGCTAATTATAAAAGGTGACAGCCAGCCTTGTTCTAGGCCTTCCCCCATCATAAAGATCAGGACGCCAAAATAGCCAAGTAGTAACTTTGGTGAAAACCCCGTTACTTTAGACAGTTTATTGATTATCATATTGTTGACCTCAGTGCTTATTCGCTGGGTTAGGACCTGAATAACAAGCCTTGGTAGGGTGACATTTATTCAGGTCCAATTTTTATCGTTATATTTTTAATTTCGTCTTTTTTTCAACCCACGACAGCTCTACAGGTTCGGGTCGAGAACCACTTTAATGTGCGGGTCGCCTTTCGCCATCATTGAAAAACCTTCCGCAAACTTATCTAAAGGTAAAATATCCGTCACCACGCCTTTGGTTGGGAAATCACCATTACCAATACCTTCAATCACTAGTGGATAACAATATGGGCCAAGGTGAGAACCTAATAAATCCAGTTCTTTACGGTCACTGATAATGCTCCAGTCCACTGTCACTGGGTCTTTAAATACAGAAAACTCCACAAAAGTCCCCAACTTACGGATCATCTTCAGGCCTTGCTCAACCGATTTAGGCGCCCCCGTTGCTTCAATGTAAATGTCACAGCCATAACCTTCAGTCATCTCTTTGACAATTTTGTCGACATCATCACGTTTCGGGTTTAATACGATATCAGCACCAAATTCTTTCGCTAATTCAAGGCGTTTATCAAATAAATCCAGAACGACCAACTTACCAGCACCGGATTTTTTAATTGCCCCAATCATGCCTAGGCCTAATGTTCCTGCGCCAGAAAGCACAACGACATCCCCCAATTTGACATTGGCACGCTGCACGGCATGTAAAGAACAGGCGTAAGGTTCAATCAAAATAGCGTCTTCAATTGGCATCTCGACAGGCACATGGTAGTTGATGGCTTCTTTGGTGAATTTCATATATTGCGCCATACCGCCATTTACATTGTTTTGGAAGCCATACAAGTCATGTTTTTCACACATCCAGTATTCGCCGCGTTTACAGAAACGGCATTCCCAACAAGGTACGATTTGTTCAGAAATAACACGATCACCTAATGCAAAACCTTCCACTTTTGACCCAAAGCCTACGACATGGCCAATAAATTCGTGCCCAGGGATCATTGGCGCCTTGATATAAGCGGGCTGTTCTGCATCTCCCCAAAAACTAGGGGCACCCTCAAAAGCTTTCACATCACCCGCACAGATGCCACAAGCCTCTACGCGAACCAAAATTTCTTCTTCACTAATTTTAGGGACATCGACAGTTTCTAAACGGTAGTCTTTTGGTGCATAAGCAACCACGGCTTTCATTTTTTCTGGAATGCCTGCGCTCATCGTTGCTTTTGAATCACAGTGTTCACACATAGTTCTATCCTCGGCGGTTTGTAAAATGAACATAAGTTCAATGAAGATACAAATTAACCATACCTTCTTTTCTTCACCCTTGCCCATAGTGAGAGTGTCAAAGTGTGATTCAGTGCAAAAATTCTCATAAAATCGCCTTAAAACGACTGTTTTTTACCTTTTTTGCAAAAAAAATTAAATTTAAAGCTGTAGATCACAGAATTCATCATCATAAAAATAAAAACATATGTTCAACTATTGATTATTTGTTCATAAGATCCTATTTTCTAAATAGTACATTTGATTGGTTTATGAACTTTCGTTCAACAATAAGGATCTCTATCATGCTATCTATTGCTATTGGCGCGGATGACGCTGCATTTGAAATGAAAGATTTGATTAAAGCTCACTTAGCAGAACTAAACATTGAAGTGACTGATTACTGTTTAAACACTGGGGTTGCAGACGAAATGTACCCTGATGTTGCCCATGCGGTTGCCACTGCGATCGTACAAGGCAAGCACCAGCGCGGTATTTTAATTTGTGGTACCGGAATTGGTATGTCGATTGTTGCCAATAAAGTCACGGGAATTCGTGCAGCACTGTGCCATGACACATACTCCGCTGAGCGAGCTCAAAAAAGTAATGACGCACAAATTATTACCTTTGGTGCACGAGTAATTGGCCCTGAATTAGCAAAAAGCATTATTGATACATGGCTGGCTTCCCATTATGAAGGAGGACGTTCGGCACCAAAAGTGGCTCGAATCAGTGAGTATGAAAATGGGGAACGTTAGTTTTACTTTAGGCGCTTTTACTTTGGGAGCTTTGTAATGTCCACTCAACCACAAAATAAATTAGCCAATGCCATTCGATTTCTTTCAATAGATGCCGTACAACAAGCTAATTCAGGCCACCCCGGAGCCCCAATGGGAATGGCTGATATTGCTGAAGTTCTTTGGCGAGATTATTTACAGCACAACCCCGCGGACCCGCATTGGCCTAACCGTGACCGCTTTGTATTATCAAACGGCCATGCCTCAATGCTGCTCTATAGCTTGCTTCATTTAACAGGCTATGAGTTATCCATTGATGATTTAAAACAATTCCGACAACTCCATTCCAAAACACCGGGTCACCCCGAATTAGGCTATACCCCCGGTGTTGAAACCACGACAGGCCCGCTGGGGCAAGGCATCGCCAATGCGGTTGGTATGGCAATCGCAGAAAAAACCCTAGCAGCTACATTTAATCGCTCTGGTTTCCCCGTTGTCGACCACTATACCTACACATTTTTAGGTGATGGCTGTTTAATGGAAGGGATTTCCCATGAAGTGTGCTCATTAGCAGGAACGTTAAAACTCAATAAGCTCATTGCATTTTATGATGATAACCGCATTTCTATTGATGGTAACACGCAAGGTTGGTTTACTGATAATACAGCAAAGCGTTTTGAAGCCTATGGTTGGCATGTTATTCGCCAAGTCGATGGCCATTCTAGACCCGCAATCAAAGCGGCCATTGAACAAGCTCACCAACAAACTACGAAACCAACACTCATTATCTGTAGAACCACAATTGGTTATGGTTCTCCTAATAAAGCAGGTACAGCGGATTCTCATGGCGCGCCACTCGGACAAGATGAAATAGCTCTGACTCGCCAACAACTGGGTTGGGAGTACCCTCCTTTTGTGATCCCTGATGACATATATGAACCTTGGAATGCCCTAGAACGTGGTGCTGAGCAACAATTACGTTGGGAACAAGCATTACGAGAATACACAAAACAATATCCAGAACTCGCTGAGCAGCTAACTCAACGATTATCTAATCAACTCCCTGAAAAATTTACAGATATCATTGATAATTTTATTCAAAAATTAAATGATAACCCTGCAACGATAGCTACACGTAAAGCATCACAAAATACCTTAAATATTATTGGCCCTATTTTACCTGAGTTAATCGGGGGTTCCGCAGACTTAGCCCCAAGCAACCTTACCTATTGGTCTGGTTCACTGCCGATTAATAAACAACCTGCTGGCAACTATATTCATTATGGTGTCAGAGAATTCGGTATGACCGCCATCGCAAATGGGATTGCATTACACGGCGGTTTCCGCCCTTACACGGCAACCTTTTTGATGTTCTTGGAATATGCACAAAATGCCGTGAGAATGGCCTCATTAATGAAATTACCGCAAGTGCTTATTTATACCCATGATTCAATTGGCTTAGGTGAAGATGGCCCAACACATCAACCTGTTGAGCAACTTGTGTCACTACGTGCAACACCTAATTTGTCAGTATGGCGCCCTTGTTGCCAAGTAGAAACCGCCGTGGCTTGGAAGCAGGCTATCATTCATCAACAGAACCCAACAGCACTTGTGTTATCCCGTCAAAACCTAATACAGTATTCGCGCACTCCCGAACAGCTCACCAATATCGCTCGAGGCGGATATATTTTACGCAGTAATAGTGAAGCCCCTGAATTACTATTAATTGCGACAGGCTCTGAAGTCACGTTAGCGGTTGAAGCATGGAAACAACTGACAGAACAAGGTTTTAATGTGAATGTCATTTCGATGCCATCAACAGATACCTTCGACCAACAACCCTTAGAATACCAGCAGCGTGTTTTACCCAATCACATTCGCCATCGCATTGCGATAGAAGCCAGTATTAGTGATTACTGGCGTAAATACGTAGGAATTGATGGGTTAGTTATGGGTATGAATAGCTTTGGTGAGTCTGCTCCTGCGGACCAATTATTTAAACATTTCGGTTTCACCGTAGAAAAACTTATTACTATGTCGCTTTCATTATTAAAACCTAATGATTAATTGATATAGCAATAATTAATATCTGTTATCCTACTTTGTAATTCCCTATTACAAGCCAAATAATACCTATGTTATTTGGCTTATTTTTTATTTAAATAAAATCATGCAAAATAAAAAAGCGAATATCTAATTATACTCGCTTTTTTTATTATTGATTTAATATCATTATTGGATGCTGTAGCCACCATCAATCACTAAATTATGACCTGTAATCATATCAGATGCATCGCTGGCCAAAAATAGCGCACATGCCGCAATTTCAGAAGGTTCGGCAAAGCGCCTTGCAGGGATTTTTCCTTTCATTTCATCTCCTTTTTCACCTTCCCACGCTTTTTTACCTAATTCTGTCATGACAATGGTTGGTGAAATGGCGTTAGTTTGTATGCCTTTCGGGCTCCACTCCAGTGCTAATACTTGGGTTAAACCAATAATTGCCGCTTTACTCGCACAATAGGCCGCATGCTGGTCTAAGGCAATCACCCCCGCTTGAGATGCCATATTAATAATTTTTCCTTTTCCATTATTAATCATAACATTACCCGCAGCTTGGCAAACCAAAAAAGTCCCTTTTAAGTTCACGTTCATGGTTAAGTCCCAATCGGATTCACTTAAATTTTCAGCGGGAGCCAGTGCTACAATTCCAGCACTATTGACGACAATATCTAGCCGACCATAATGCTCAATGACATGTTCTACCATCTGAGAAACCGCCGTAGAATTTGTGATATCACATTGAATACCAATTGAATTGCCTAATTTCTCCGCAGTCATTACCACGTTATCTGACTTATCGATTAGGGCAACTTTAGCCCCTTTTTCAACATACAGTTGAGCAATCGCCAACCCAATACCTGCTGCTCCCCCGGTAATTAAAGCGACCTTACCATCAAGTGAAAAGTTGGTGTTATAGCCACTAAATTTTTTCATTTTAATTCCTTAACATCATGATGTGATATTGAATATATAGATGAAATAAATATAGTGCTGTCTTAGACAGACAGCAAAATATTAAACGAAGATTAAATTACTTGGTATTATTAATATAATATTATTGCCGATTAAGTTCTATATTATTCATGTAAAAAAAAAGAGATATCTCTCAAATTAAATACCTCACTAAATTCCGAATGGGCATATGTTCAAAATAATAATCTAAATGAATATTTGTACTTTATCTTTAACTGTAAAAATCTTCTAAAAACCCCTCTATGTTGTAACTGCTCCGTAAAAATACATTTTTTCATTCCCCTATAAATTTTCGGTTAATTGGCGCATAATATTAGTTATATCTAAATTGATATTAAACAATATCAGCACTGGGTTATTGAGTAAGATATTGAAATGAATATCACTCACACTAAATACTGCACATTTAATTTATAGGTTATTGATAATATGGAAGAAAGTAACTTACTACTACAACTTAATAACATTGGGTATAGCATTGAGGAAAAAACAATTCTTGATAATGTGCAGATTAACTTACAGGCAGGTGACTTCAAACTGATTACAGGACCTTCTGGCTGCGGTAAAAGTACTTTATTAAAAATAATCGCCTCGTTAATTTCACCAACTCAAGGAACTATTCAGTTTCAAGGGAAAGATATCAATACCATCTCACCAGAAACTTATCGGCAGCAAGTTTCATACTGCACTCAAACGCCCACCTTATTTGGACAAATCGTGTATGACAACCTCGTTTTTCCCTATCAAATTCGAAAATTGCCGCTTAATAAAGAGAAAGTCATCAGTGATTTGCATCAATTTTCTCTGCATGAATCTATTTTAGATAAAGGGATCAACGAACTCTCCGGTGGAGAAAAACAGCGTATTTCTCTTATTAGAAACTTACAATTTCTTCCACAAGTCTTACTGTTAGATGAAATCACCAGTGCCCTAGATGAAGAAAACAAAATTATAGTGAATGAATTTATCCATCATTTAACGAGTGACAAAAAAATAGGCGTGTTATGGGTAACCCATGATCAAGATGAAATCGCTCATACCAATGAAGTTATTACCCTCCCTGTTCATCACAACGAATCATAGGATATCACTGTGCATCAACCAACTATTTCCAATGAATCATTAACCTTTTCTATCCTGTTAGTCCTTGTGGCTATTTTTATTAGTCATAAAGAAAAACTGTCCCTTGAAAAAGATATTATCTGGAGTACTTGCCGAGCGATTATTCAACTATTGATCGCTGGCTACATTCTAAAATATATTTTTAATGTTGATCACGAATTGCTCACGATTGCCTTGGTGATGTTTATTTGCGTCAATGCCGCGTGGAACGCTAAGAAAAGAAGCAAATATATTGATAAAATTTATGTTACTGCATTAATTGCCATTACCTCTGGTACATTTCTTACATTGTTAATCTTAATATTAACTAACGCCATCGCATTTACACCCATGCAGGTAATTCCTATCACTGGAATGATTGCAGGTAATGCTATGATTGCAGTAGGATTATGCTTTAATAACCTCGGCCAACGGTTTTCAAGCCAACAACAACAAATTCAAGAAATGTTAAGTTTAGGGGCAACCCCAAAAATTGCTTCTGCTGCTATTATTCGCGACAGTATCCGAGCATCATTAATCCCAACGGTGGATTCAGCCAAAACAGTAGGAATTGTCAGCTTACCGGGTATGATGTCTGGCCTGATTTTTGCTGGAGTTGACCCGTTACAAGCAGTTAAATACCAGATTATGGTGACTTTTATGCTGTTAGGTACCGCAAGCCTTTCAACCATACTGGCTGGGTATATGACTTATACAAAATTCTATAACCAACGCCATCAATTATTGGTTACCACACTGAATAAATAATAACCTTCCGCCGCTTATTTATCATCAACGATAAGCGGTACTTACTTAACATCACTCTTTAACCACGCCCACAGGTAATACTTCAATTAACTGTGCTTTGCTATTTTCATTATCTATCAACTTAAAAATATGATTTAGCATCGTTGGTACGTCCTGTTTAACCATTTCGATGTCATTACCTAATAGTGCAACAAAAGGGTCCCAGTCAAAACAGCCTAAATGAGGTTGACGCGAACCGATATAGCCTTTTTTACCTAACCAATCAATAACCCCTTCTAATGAAATAGTTGAATTAATAAATAAACCACATTTCACTATTTTCTGTGGATCTTCATTATTCTGTTCAAAAAATCGTGAAAGTGCTTTTTCCGCTTTTTCGGGAGCATAACCGCAGGCCAAGATATTTTCTTGTGGAACTGTGATACCTTTTTCATTATGTGCATCAATAAACCCACGAATACGTTCTCGTGTATTGTGGTCATGTTCACGACCACCAATAAAAATTAAAGCTTCATGTGTTGATGTCTGAGATTTATTTTTGCTTAAAATACGTTGTGTTAAATTTTTTGCACCAAGATAGTTGTCTGAAATAACAGAAGGCGCCAACAAGCCTGGTAAGTCTAAATTCAAGGTTGAGACACCGGAAGCTTGGCAAATTTCAGTGATTTTATCCGGATTGGTTGCCCCTGTTGAAACCAACCAATCAACCTGATAAGAAATCATTGCACGTGCGGCTTCTATTTCTAATTCAGGGTCACGCCGCGTGCAGGTAATGATAGGAAATAACCCTCTTTCACGCGCCATTTCCTCAAAATGTTCGACAATAGAACCAAAATAGCGGTTGTCATACTTCGGAACTAACATACCGATTATTTTGGATTTATTACTGCGCAATAAGCTGGCTTGCTTATTGACTGCATAATTTTGTTCTTCGGCGATGCGGATCACTTTTTCAGCAAGTTGTGCGCTAATTCGCCTTTTTTGCCAATTACCATTGAGTATTGCACTCACTGCACTCGCTGAAACCCCTGCTAATTCGGCAAGGTCATAGATCGTTGTTTTCTTATTTTGTCTGATCTTTGTCACAGATTCTCATCTCCATTTTTTACTAGCTTGACACCAAAGTCGAAAAGTCGCAATACTGCTACATCGATTGAGCAATATTGAAATTGATGATGCATGAGTTGATATACTGCAAAATAAATACTATCAACCCATCGCATGTAGCCACCTATCCATCCCCGTGACTCATTGCTGTTTCATTAATTTCAGGCGCTTTTCATTCTTACATTTCGCTAAAATATCCGATTGGAGTAAATTATGGCCATTTCTATTGAAAACAAAGTCGCAGCAATTACCGGAGCTGCCTCAGGTATTGGGCTTGAATGTGCACGCACACTGATCAAAGCAGGTGCAAAAGTCGTTCTAATTGACCGCGCAGAAGAGCGATTAAACCAACTTGTTGAAGAATTAGGTGAAAATGCAATTCCATTAGTTATCGATTTAATGAAACCGGAACAAGTTGATGGAATGTTAGATGCCATTTTACAAAAAGCAGGCGGTTTAGACATTTTCCATGCTAACGCTGGTGCCTATATTGGCGGCCCCGTTGCTGAAGGTGACCCTGATGTATGGGATAAAGTTTTAAATTTAAATATTAATGCTGCTTTCCGTTGTGTTCGCGCGGTATTACCTCATTTTATTGCTCAAAAATCAGGCGATGTGTTATTCACCAGTTCAATTGCAGGTGTTGTTCCTGTGATTTGGGAACCGATTTACACCGCATCAAAATTTGCTGTTCAAGCCTTCGTCCATTCAACACGCCGTCAAGTCTCTGAGCATGGTGTGCGTGTTGGTGCGGTATTACCCGGCCCTGTGGTTACTGCCTTACTTGATGATTGGCCAAAAGAAAAAATGGAGGAAGCCTTAGCAAATGGTAGCTTAATGCAACCAATTGAAGTGGCTGAAGCGGTATTATTTATGTTAACTCGCCCACGTAATGTCACTATTCGTGACCTTGTTATTGTGCCTAATAGTGTTGATCTCTAACTTGTCATCTCGCAATTCATTGCAGTTAGCACCTTGGAGGGAAAATGAATAATTCACATGCACCATTAAAAGATAACGATAAAGTCGTTATTGGTATCGATGTTGGCACAGGTAGTGCACGCGCAGGTGTCTTTGATATGTCTGGCAATATGTTAGCGTCTGCCAAACATGATATTACACTATTTCGTGACAACGCCAATTTCGCGGAGCAATCAAGTAACGAAATTTGGGAAGCGGTTTGTTATTGTGTCAAACACGCAATGGCATCATCAAAAGCAAAACCACAACAAGTGACTGGTATTGGCTTTGATGCAACCTGTTCACTAGTTGTCATCGGAACAGATACACAACCAATTACAGTTAGCCCATCGAATGACCCTGAGCGCAATATTATTGTGTGGATGGATCACCGCGCGACAGAGCAAGCTGAGCGTATTAATCAATTAAAACATCCAGTTTTAAACTATGTTGGCGGTAAAATTTCGCCTGAAATGGAAACACCTAAGATTTTATGGCTAAAAGAAAATCTACGTCAATCCTATGATAATGCATGGCAATTTTTTGATTTAGCCGATTTTTTAACTTGGAAATCGACTAATTCTTTGGCTCGTTCAACCTGTACGGTAACCTGTAAGTGGACATATCTAGCCCATGAAAAGCGCTGGGATGCAGATTACTTTCAACAAATTGGTTTATCTGAACTCGCAGATGAAAATTTCGCGCGTATTGGGCAGCTTATTGTCGAACCAGGAACGCCTTGTGGTGAAGGCTTGACGGAAACCGCAGCTCAGCAAATGGGCTTACTAGCAGGAACTCCTGTCGCCGCAGGTATGATAGATGCTCATGCAGGCGGTATTGGTACCGTTGGTGTTAATGGCGATGCAACCGCTAATATGGCCTACGTATTTGGTACATCTTCATGCACGATGACGACCACCAAAGAACCCGTATTTATACCCGGTGTATGGGGGCCTTATTTCAGTGCAATGGTGCCAGGTATGTGGCTAAATGAAGGTGGCCAAAGTGCGGCAGGTGCTGCAATTGACCAGTTACTTTCCTTACACCCCGCTTCAGCACAAGCAAAACTCACTGCAAAAGAACAAGGTAAACCCTTGCCTGTTATGTTAGCGGATTTAGTATTAGAAAAAGCATCGTCACCATCGCAGTCTGTTGAGCTAGCTGAAAAAATACATGTTGTCCCTGAGTTTTTAGGAAATCGAGCCCCTTTTGCTGACCCTCATGCCAGAGCCGTCATTGCTGGCTTAACCATGGATAACAGCATGGAAAATTTACTTTCTTTCTATGTTGCTGGTGTGTGTGGCATTGGCTATGGGTTACGACAAATCATTGAAGCTCAGGCAAAATCCGGTGCTGCAATTGAAAATATTGTCGTCAGTGGCGGTGCTGGCCAACACCCGTTGATCCGCCAATTACTTGCGGATGCGTGCGGTGTCCCTGTGATTTCAACACAAGCCAGTGAGCCTGTTTTACTCGGTTCAGCTATCCTCGGTGCAGTTGCAGGAAAAGTCTGTGACGATGTTGCACAAGCCATGGACCAATTTAGTGCAATTGACCTCACCTACCAAGCCAATGAAGCTTATAAAGCACGCCACGATACAAGATTTACTTCTTTCTTGCATTTACAGCAATGTGCTAGAGAATTAAAAGGCTAATCACGCTAATATGACGTTGAGTCATATTTATACTAAAGAAAGCTGGCTTACGGCTTTCTTTATTTAGGATTCGTATTACCTTATTGCGTTTAATTTAATAAAAGGCATACGCTATCACTCAATTTTAAAAACAATATCTTGCCCATAACGAATCAACCATTTCCTTTGGCATTAAATCGTAATCTCCCTCAACCATAGGAATTGACAAGGATACCTTCCCTTGTTTATCACTATAGGCTTTCACAATGAATTTTTTATACCCTTCTAATCTTGCATTCTTAACCCGAAACACTTCACCACAAACGTAGCCTAAATCACCCTTATCCGCAGTTTGGCGAATAAAATTATATTTCACATTTTTAAATGAAGCGGATTCAGGGAAAGATAAATAGTCTTCAACACTACTTTTTGCCATTTTCACAAGATCAGGCGTAGGGGAATAGTTCAATGTCACCCCTAAAATAAAAGAGCCCCCAGTTAACAATAAAATTGTGAGCAACTTTATAATATTCATATTCTTAAGCTCTCATTTATTCAATAACAAGCCAATTGACCAGGATGACCTAATCACCCCGCCCAAAAATACACTTAAGTAGTTATCATTAGCCAATTGTAAGTAAATAATAATTATTTTAATAATATCCAGTCTTGTCTATATAAGAATACCTTATTAGATAGCTTGTTTTTTCTAATTACTGTCTCCGATAACCACCACCAACAGAGCAAACAAACACAATTAAATTTATAAAGGCTGTTCGTATTTATACTTTATTTTACACATCACATGAGTAAGCATACCAGTATTAAACTAAGAATATAAATAGTACTTGAAACATTAACTGTTTCAATTTGTATTTTTTTAACTAGAGAAGTTTCATTTACCAAAACATAGAAACAATAATAAGCCTTAATTGTTCATCATAGCTTAACAAAAATAAACCCAAATATGTAATAAAAGAATTCAATTTAATAATAGTCATGTCTAAATGTTAATTAACTCACTTAATGAGTATTTAAACTCAATATAAGCGTAAATTAAAATTAAATTATAATGTATTCGTTATTTTCAAATAAGCCCTCCTTGTTAGATCCCACCATTAAAAAATAAAAAACATTTAAAATTCAATTTGATATAAAAAAACATTAGCTTATACCATTTGCCATCTTAATTTTTAACCTATTGTTCATTAATCTCTTTTTTCAGACTAAATTAGCCGAGTTATCGCTTCCACCTTAAGCACAATACAACACAACCAATTGATTAATAAAACAAAAATAAACAAATAGTTAATTAATAAAATGTTATTACTATGATACCAAACAGTTAACATTAATAGTCAACCTCAAAATGCATAAGAATATTTAACAATATCCATATAGTAATTTACCATTAAACTTCTCTATATATCTTCTTTTATCCAATTTTTGATATATACCACCAATCTAAATTACAGAATATTCCTAGTAAAAATTGCTTCTTTTAGCCAATACATAAAATTATCCGGCCAAATTTGACAAAATATTTTTTTTATCTCATGTAGCATTGTTTTCCAAAGAAAAGGGTAAACCATGACAAATATTCAATTACTATTACTTGCAACTAATAACATCAAAAATAACACAGAGCTAAGCCACTCTCAGGAGTCTTATGTATACCAATTTTACTATGCTAACGTCGCAGGTCATTTCGATAGCATTCAAGATTTTCTTACCGTATTTAAGCAGCAGACAGATGCAACATTGGATGCATCTCAACAATTAGCCGAACAGAGTCAGCAAATATACTCAACAGTTGAGTCTTATTTGGAAGTAGCCGAAAAACGGTATGTTGAAAGGAAAAAATTGCTAACCAATTAAGTTAGCATTTACAGTTGAAAAGGCCTACAAACTAAATAAGGCCTTTTATCGATAATTTTTCTGTTAAGCTTCTATTGCTCTTGTAGCTCTAATTCAGCAATTATAGGTAGGTGGTCGCTAACACTTGACCATTGAAACTCTTTGCTATCTGTTGGGATTTCCATATTTTTCACATCCCAAACTTGGCCTTTAAATGTAAAAATATGGTCAATATCTATCGCTGGGTTTACCGCTGGCCAGCTACGATAATCAATACCCTTTAATTCAACTGGGTTCCACATATAACGAATTTCTTGGATAGGCTGTTCATTCGCTGTTGAATTAAAGTCCCCTGCTAATATTTTTATTGATGCCGCAATATTATCAAATCCCGTATCCGTATCCCCAATACTTGCATCTAAAATATGGCGAATTTGTCCAATGCGAATGGTTGGATCTTTCTGCCAATCAAGGTGCGTTCCCATCACTATAATTGGTGCATCAAAACCTGGTTTTGATATTTGGGATATTAATACAACACGTTGTTCAGCATCACCCGAAGGTAAATTAATTACTTTAGATTTATCGATTTTATATTTTGATAAAATTCCCACACCATATTCCCCACCATCAAAATCCAATGCCTTACCAAAAGCAAAATCCATCTTATTGGCTTTAGCTATTTCTTCTATCTGGTGAACTTTTTTACTGCGGGCTGTTTTATTATCAATTTCTGTTAAAACAATCACATCAGCATCTATTTTCGCAATCGCCTTATTTAACTCATCAAGATTACTGACATCTGATGCCAACTCATTTTTACCAATGTTATACGTTGCAACTTTAATTGTCGGTTTGTTTGAAGTGTAAACTTTATTTGGCGTTCCTCCATCCTGTACTTTTAAAACTTCAGAACCCGTCATCGATGCCATCGCACCGCAAGAAACTAAAATTGTAGTGGAAATAACTGTTTTTAGTAATTTCATTGTTTTCCCCTGTGAATATCTAATATGACAAAATAGTGCAAGTGTTGAATAAAATTCTAGCTAAGCTGAATTCATTAACTTGCAGTTTTCATACATTAACAGAGAATAAAAAAGATGTAGTGACCAAGTCGACAATCTTATTTCGAGAGAAAAAAAAACCACCATTGTTTATACAAAATAGTGAGTTACCGCACTATTATTCACTAAGGACAAGCAAGATATTCAATAAAACGTGATTAATAACAATAAATTAAATTTTACGCACTTTGTCTTGCTTCAAATTTATACGGAAAAACAACTCCTTCTTTACGTTCAACAAAATCACAATCGACATCAGCAAGCCATTTTTGTAGTCTTTTCGCTGTTTCTCGAGCCATTTTACTGTAATCAATCCGCACGGAAGTCAGTGATGGATGAATGTGATCACAATTTGAAGAACCTTCAACACAAGCAATTGCTAACATTTTAGGTATCTGAATTAAACGTCTCTGGCACTCAAAAATGACGCCAAGCGCAATCATTTCATGGCTGCAAATCACAGCTTCAAGCTCAGGTTGGCGAGTCAACATCTCACTAATTGCCTGACGACCAAAATCCATCGTTGCAACATACGGCGTTGTAATACTTTGATCTGCACTTTGGTTATACGTCAGCATCGCTCGGTTCCAGCCACTTAATTGTTGGCTTTGCATTTTACTGTCCATTTGAGCGCCAATATAGCCTATCTTCTTATACCCTTTTTGTAACATATAGTTAGTTAAAAAATTAACCGCATCACCAACGTTACTCTTGATATTCAACGTGACTGGATGGTTCGACTCCCCTGCAACACTGACAACTGGAATATCTAAATTCTTTAGATAATTAGACACACTTTCTGAATTTATTGCCCCAAAAATAATCAATGCCGCGGGGTTACTCTGTAATAGTGTCGATAAAACTTCAGACTCTTTTTTTTGCTGGTAATCATGGCTACCAATAACAACTTGATAATTATTTTTGTTCAGCACTTCTTGTAAAGATTGCAGAAAAACTGAACTGGCATTATCACGCAGAGACGGAATTAAAACAGCAACAGTACGGCTTTGACCAGAAGCCAAAATACCTGCCGCAGAATTAGGTATATAACCAAGTTCTTCAACCGCAGCATTAATTTTTTCACGTAATTTGTCGGATACTAATTCAGGTGTACGCAGAGCTCGAGAGACCGTCATGGACCCAACGCCTGCAAATTTTGCGACATCCTGCAACGTGACTCGCCCTGTATTTTTTCTTTTTCGTATTTTTTGCATGTAATACTTTTACTTAGCCTAAACTCATTATTAACCCTAAGGTTGTTGCTCTTCAATGGACAATTTTCATTCGAATCAAGCGTGTTTTTTTTGCTTTTTTCGTGTTCTAGATTAAATGAGCTAAAAATAGCCAATATGGTTCTCTGAAATCTAAAGAAACACTAAAAATCACCAGCTCAGATTAACTTACCACAGGTTGAATTTGTTAATCAGCCGACAAGTGTACTCATTTTGTTTTTGTTCGCTATATTTTCTTAAAATGATAGCGCTATCACGAAAATGAAAGATTCAGCTAGATAGCGCTACCATAGAACACTACTATTCATTCAACCATTACAAAGATAATAATTTCACTCTACCAGGAGCAACCCGATGCTAACGACATTACTGACCCCTAACGTCATTCAAGTCGTCGACAGAGCCAGTGATTGGCAAGAAGCGATAAAAATCGCCTGTAACCCATTAATTAATAATAAACTCATTGAACCGAGATATGTTGATGCAATAATTCAATCGCACGAAAAAATCGGTCCTTATTATGTATTAGGTCCAGGAATTGCCATGCCTCACGCACGCCCTGAAGATGGCGTGAACCAATTATCCCTTGGTTTAACCGTTCTTAAACAAGGGGTTGAATTTGGTTCTGAGGGCAATGACCCAATCAAATTATTAATTGTACTCGCAGCAACCGATAGCAATAGCCATATCGGCGCCATCGCAAAATTAGCTGAACTTTTTGATAATCAAGAAGATATTGACAGCATCATGCAATCAGAAAACGTAGATGACATTCTTAAAATCATCGCTAAATATGAATAATTAGATATTAAGGTAAATATTATGAAAATTACTGTTGTTTGTGGAAATGGCTTGGGCACAAGCTTAATGATGGAAATGAGCATTAAGAATATTTTAAAAGATCTGCAAGTCAGTGCAGATGTTGACCATGTGGATTTAGGTTCCGCAAAAGGCACCGTAAGCGATATCTTTGTTGGTACAAGCGACATTGCAGAGCAATTAGTTGCTCAACAAGTTGGTGGTGAAATCGTTGCTCTGGAAAATATGATTGATAAAGTTGCAATGAAAGAGCGCCTGACTGTTGCTTTACAAAAACTTGGTGCAATGTAAGCGGAGGCACTATGTCATTTTTTCGTTTTCTGATGCAGGATGTTTTATCTGAGCCAGCCATTCTTGTAGGTTTAATCGCACTTATTGGTTTGATCGCGCAGAAAAAACCGGTAACTGAATGTATTAAAGGCACCATCAAAACCATCATGGGTTTTGTGATCTTAGGTGCTGGTGCAGGCTTAGTCGTCAGCTCGCTAGGCGATTTCTCAGCCATTTTCCAACATGCCTTTGGTATTAACGGCGTTGTTCCAAATAACGAAGCTATCGTGTCTATCGCACAAAAAAGCTTCGGCCGTGAAATGGCAATGATTATGTTCTTTGCGATGCTAATCAATATCTTGATTGCTCGCTTAACACCCTGGAAATTTATTTTCCTTACAGGGCACCATACTTTATTCATGTCCATGATGATTGCGGTTATCTTAGCTACCGCAGGAATGGAAGGAACCCTATTAGTGACTGTTGGTTCATTAATTGTTGGCTTTTGTATGGTATTTTTCCCTGCAATTGCCCACCCTTATATGAAAAAAGTGACGGGTTCAGATGACGTTGCGATTGGTCATTTCTCAACGATTTCTTATGTTTTAGCTGGGTTCATTGGTAGCAAGTTCGGTAACAAAGAACATTCAACAGAAGATATGAATGTCCCGAAAAGCTTGCTGTTTTTAAGAGATACTCCTGTCGCTATCTCTTTCACCATGTTCATTATTTTTATCATTACATGCTTATTTGCCGGCGGTGATTTCGTTCGCGAAGTCAGTGGTGGCAAGAATTGGTTCATGTTCTCATTGATGCAATCCATTACATTTGCTGCCGGTGTATATATTATTCTGCAAGGTGTGCGCATGGTTATTGCAGAAATTGTTCCTGCGTTTAAAGGTATCTCTGACAAATTAGTCCCTAACGCAAAACCGGCTTTAGACTGCCCAGTTGTCTTCCCATATGCACCAAACGCGGTGTTAGTCGGTTTTTTAAGTAGTTTCGCTGCTGGTGTTTTGGGAATGTTCGTTCTGTATGCATTAAATATGACGGTGATTATTCCAGGCGTTGTACCGCATTTCTTCGTGGGTGCTGCTGCAGGTGTTTTTGGTAATGCAACAGGCGGTCGTCGTGGGGCTATCTTGGGTGCATTTGCTCAAGGATTACTAATTACCTTCCTACCTGTATTCCTATTACCTGTTCTTGGGGATATTGGTATTGCTAATACGACATTCAGTGACGCTGACTTTGGCGCAATCGGAATTTTATTAGGCATTATAGTTCGCTAAGGTAAGACTCCCCATCGCAAATTTGCGAGTGGGGAGTTGTTTGCGGTTACCCTACTTTCCCAGCCAAGCCCCATCTCTAAATAAAAACTCCTGTAGCATAATTAAATCATCCGGTGTTACGTGGATCATACCTTCTCCGGGAACATCAATTTCCGCAATCATAAATAGTGCTAACGTGGTTAATGATGGCAATATGAGTATCAACCAATTTTTCCCTTTTGTTCCGCGTATATTGTAACCAATAAGAATATTTGAACAGATAGCAAAAAAGCTCAGCAAAAACCAAACCGCATTTAGATTTTCATTCAATATATCAATAAAAATTCGTTCAATCTTAAGATAAAGCGCCTCTAACTAAGGATCATACATAGAAATATGTACGACAAAGGACAGCGCTTGTAGCCCCATAGCTCTATTTATCAAATGCCATAATGCAACTTGTTGCAGCTTACATTAATAACGCGGACTAACCTTATCTTAGTTCTATTGACAATTAAAACGGAGACCTGTATTGTCCTTGTTTATAAATAGATGCTTAGGAAATTTAAATAAATGGCACACATTACTGTCAGTGTTGAATATGGTATCCATTGTCTACTTTGGTTTGTTGATAATCCCGAACGCTCTCTTAGCAGTAGAGAACTTGCAGAGTTACAAGGCATCTCTCCAAGTTTTCTAGCAAAAATTTTGCCTCGGTTAGAAAAGGCTGGGATCGTGAGTTCGAATGAGGGAATTAGAGGTGGATATCGATTGGCATTGCCTCCTGAAAAAATTACATTTCTATCTATAATTGATGCAATAGAAGGCTATAAACCTCTTTTCGAGTGTCAGGAAATACGGCGCCGTTGTGCTGTTTTCGAAGAAAATGGTCTACCACAATGGGCTATTTCTGGTACCTGCTCCGTACATAAAGTCATTCTTCAAGCTGAAAATGCAATGAGAGATGTATTAGCTAACCAAACCCTTGCTGATGTGGCGCAGCGTCTATGTCAAATCGCGCCTAATAGCTTTTATAGAGATGTAAACTCCTGGATGGATCAAAAAATTGAGGCTAGAACAGTTCGTTCAAACAAAGGAGGTCGTGGGAAAACATAACATATAATCCTATAGCCTTACCTTAAATTCACATCGTTTGTATTTAATTAATAACATCTTCACTGGTGCGGGTTTTTATTATTTAAAATTTGCAAATGAGCACTTAACGTTAATCTTCAAAGGAATTCAATAATGACAGCTAAAATTGTTATTGCAGGATCTGGTTTTGCTGGTTTTTGGGCTGCTATTTCAGCAATGCGGGTAATTTCACAAGCTAATAAAGAAAATAGCATCAAAGTTATTTTAATTTCAGCAAGGCCTAACCTCACTATACGACCGCGTTTATATGAAGCAAAGCTGGATAATATGTCCCCAGATATTTCAAAGCAGCTAGCTGCCGTCGGAGTTGAATATATTGCAGGTAAAATCCAAAATATCGATACAGATGCAAAATTATTAACCATTAATCTAGCTAATGGCAACCAAACTTCACTAGTTTATGAGCGCTTTATTCTGGCAACGGGTAGCCAATTAAACGTACCTCCTGTTCCTGGATTTGATAAGTATGGCTTTGATGTTGATTCATTAGAAGCTGCGCATCGTCTTGAAACACATTTACAAGCACTAAAGAACAAACCGGAAACTTTAGCTAGAAACACCGTTGTGGTAGTAGGTGGAGGGTTAACAGGCATAGAAAGCGCCGCGGAAATGCCAACACGCCTGAAAAAAATTCTAGGTGGATCTACAAAGAGCCGAGTATTTATAATTGACTCAGAACCCACTGTGGGAGCCGGAATGGGAGCAGACATCTCTCCTGTAATTCAACAAGCTTTAATTGAATGTGGCGTTGAATTACGCGCGGGATTACGAGTCGAAGCACTAAGCCATGATGGAGTTACTCTGTCAAACGGTGAGTACATCGAATCAAATACTGTCGTATTAGCGACAGGAGTAAAAGCAAGTTCTCTAACGGAACAGATTCGCGGTGAACGTGACGCTAGTAATAGGATTATCTCGGATAATTATTTACACGCACAAGCTGTCTCAAATGTTTTCGTCGCAGGAGATACTGTCAAAGCTCCCACTGATAATCAAGGAAATCATAATTTAATGACTTGCCAACATGCCCTAAGTTTAGGCCGTGTTGCAGGGCATAATGCAGCCGCTGAACTGTTAGGGCTTCCTCTTCATCCTTACAGTCAGCCTAAATATGTAACCTGCCTTGATTTAGGGGCTTGGGGGGCTCTTTATACCGAAGGTTGGCAGAGAGAAATACATTATATTAAAAAGGAAGGGAAAAAAATAAAACAAGAAATAAATACTAAGTGGATATACCCGCCTGAATTAGAAAAAAATGAGCTATTTGCTATCGCCGCTCCAGATTATGTCATCGTTCCTTGAGGTAAAATTTAAATTTAATATATTCAAGTAAAATAAATCGGAATAACCGCATAAAAATACAATAAGTATGATTTGTATTGCTTTGTGTCGTTTATTTTTCAATACTGATAAATAACTAAATATTAATAAGGTTTAAATATGTATATTAAAAAAATTATATTTGCTTTTTCATTAATTACTTTTGGGGCAGTATCACAAGCCCAAGTTGTTAATAATAATAACCCTTTAAAATATAGGCATTTTAAAACAGATTACGCTACGATGGTCGAACTAGCGAATAAAGAACGTTTACCTTGGAGAGTCTTCTATGAAAGTCCTAGTGAAGGCGTCAATGCCGAATGGTTTGATGCCGTAAAGCAGGGAGATTTAGACAAAGTAAAACAAATGGTTACTGAGGGGCAAGATATAGAAGCCAAAGACACTGGTAGCTTAGACCAAACGGCTCTAGGATGGGCTGCCTTTATTGGTGATGAAGCAATGGTTGATTATCTTATCTCGCAAAATGCTAATCTTTGGGCAACTGATACAGGTGACGTATATAACGTACTAAAATCCGCGGTACTCGGTAATAATGTCAATGTTGTAAAAAAAGTCCATCAGCTAATGAAAAATGAAGTAGACTTGAATAATCAGCAGATTGAAAGTGATGGTGAAACATTAATCATGATAGCTGCAAGTAATAATAGAATGGAAACGGTTAAATACTTATTATCGCAAGGGGCAGATATTAACCGAAGTACAACGACTGATGATGTAACCATGTTTTCTTATGACCAAAGTGCATTAACTTATGTATGTAAAAATAATCTTCCAGAAATGCAAAAATTCCTTATTGATAATGGTGCACTAAATCATCGTACCGGTAAACCATCTTGTAATTGATTTATAGGAATATTGGGTAATAACAGAATTATTTTCACCAATCATGCAAATAAGTTATTTTTAGCATAACAAAAGTATTGGACGTGCCCTTCTATATATTAAATAGACTGATTCCGATTATATATCGAAATCAGGCTATACAATCAATTGACTAAAAGTGCCCAACTTTATGTGGTTACTTCAAGCTTAATAGAACAGGTTGTAAATGTATTCATTCTTTTAATGAAAATTACTGGCTATTACGCATATCCATAATCATTTTGCCATCATAGTCTGCACCAACCACAATATTAGGCACCTCACCTTTATATTTGTGAGCTTTAATTTGTTCAATCTCTAACTGTTTCCAATTGATCATTTCACGGGTAATAGTACGTTGTAATATCGCATTAGCTTCAGCTTCTTTCTGTGCAGCATACAATTTTGCATCCGCTTCTTGGCGCATCGCAAATGAACTTGCTTGTGCATTACGTTCTCTAGCGATGGCTTGTTGTTCAGCAGACTCTCTTTCCGCTTCAGCAATAACAACCTTTTTCTGAGCTAATTCACGCTCTTTTTCTGCCTCTGCTTTTGCTTGGTTAATTTGCTCTTGGCGCATTTTAGTATTAACCACTTGCTCTTGTACAACTTCAGGCAAAGTAATATCTTGGATCATAATTTCTTTTATTGTATAGCCATAAGGGGATGCATACCCTTGAATAGCATCACGAATAGATTCTTGTAATTTTCTTTGTGTATCTGCTGTATAAAGATCTTGCGCATTAGCAACATCTTTACCAAATTCCAAAATCGTTGAAATCAATTTTTGGCGTACATATTTATCTAAAGCTTCACTTTCTGTACCACCATTAATACGTAATACCGGAGCTTTAGAACCATCAAACTGAAGCATTACCGTAATATCAACAATAGATTTTAGTTTATCTTGTGAAGGTACTCTTAGCTCTTTTAGTGATACACGAATATCTTTTGTTGAGTACGTATCAAACGTTGTAAACGGGTTAATTGGAAAATGTAAACCTGCATCATAAGCAACTGGATCGACTTTTCCTAAAAATGTTCCTACCTTAACCGAACCATCTTGGACAATGGTATATGAGTTAATACCTACAAGGCCGATAACTAGTAGTAATGCAGCGCCAACAACCAATTTAATCATTGATTTAAATTGCATGAGTTAATCCCTATCAAATAATAATTATAATAAAGCGCCTATTGTCACTACTTGCTTTCTAACTACAAGTCTAATAATCCTAAATTTAAAAACACTAAATTTACTGTTTCTATCTTGGTAAAAATGTATTGATAAGTCATTACAGATAATTTTTTTATAAAGCTAGTTTTATCCTTTTAAATTATTACTGCTTATTTTCAATCATAAAACATATGAATGATTATTTATAATCACCACCTTAATCAGTTGAGATGACGTTCACCCCATCTTAAAATCAATAAATCGTTATTTTCAACCAAAAAAACAGCAATTTTAAGCATGTAACGCCGATTAATAATAAAGGGGATTATTGCGATCTTGATCACTGTTGTTTTTGATTGATTAAATATAATCATTGTGACTAAAATAAATCATGGCGGAGAAAACCATGCAAATAAAAAAATCGATTGAACGTATACCTGGTGGCATGATGGTTGTGCCATTAGTACTTGGTGCCCTAATCAACACCTTTGCTCCTCAAGCTCTCGAAATCGGTGGCTTTACGACATCACTATTTAAAAATGGTGCCCCTGCTCTTATTGGCGCATTCTTGCTTTGTATGGGTGCAGGAATTAGTTTCAAGGCAGCACCTCAAGCTTTATTACAAGGAGGTACAATTACCTTAACAAAATTAGTCGTTGCGATTGCTCTTGGCCTAGGAGTCGATTATCTCTTTGGAATGGAAGGGATTTTTGGTTTAACTGGTGTTGCAATTATTGCAGCAATGAGTAATTCAAATGGTGGTTTATATGCCGCTTTAGTTGGGGAGTTTGGTAATAAACGAGACGTTGGTGCTATCTCAATTTTATCTCTTAATGATGGCCCCTTCTTTACGATGATCGCGCTAGGCGCAGCTGGTATGGCAAATATCCCTTTAATGGCATTAGTTGCGGTTCTTGTTCCGTTAATTGTTGGTATGATCTTAGGAAATCTAGACCCACATATGCGCGATTTTCTAACAAAAGGTGGGCCAATATTAATTCCTTTCTTCGCGTTTGCACTAGGCGCAGGGATCAACTTAGAAATGCTATTACAAGGTGGGCTCGCGGGTATTTTACTCGGTGCGCTGACTACGTTTGTTGGCGGCTGGTTTAATATTCGAGCAGACCGTCTAGTTGGAGGCTCTGGTATAGCAGGTGCTGCAGCCTCAAGTACCGCAGGAAATGCAGTGGCAACACCACTCGCTATCGCACAAGCCGACCCATCCTTAGAGGCTATCGCGCTTTCTGCGGCTCCATTGATTGCTGCATCCGTGATTACCACCGCTATTCTAACCCCTATCCTGACCTCTTGGGTTGCTAAACGTCAACAAGCAAGACAACCCCAACAAACTGAAGAGTAAGGAGTTATTTATGAAGCTATTAGTTATTGCGGATGACTTTACAGGGGCAAATGATACCGGTGTTCAATTTGCTAAAAAGCATGCGCGTACAGAGATACTTCTTGATAGTACACAAAAACATTCTTGGTTTGCTGATGTCGTTGTGCTTAACACAGAAAGTCGTGCATTAAATGCACAAGTTGCTTCAGAAAACCTACGAAATAGCCTGAAACCTTTTTTATCTCAGAAGGATAAACCTGTCATTTATAAAAAAATTGACTCAACATTTCGCGGTAATATCGGTGCAGAAATAGAGACAATTATGTCAGAAACAGGCTTAAAATTTGCTATTGTTGCCGCAGCTATTCCTGCGGCAGGACGCGTAACGTTAAATGGTGAATGCCTCGTTCATGGAAAAGCACTTGTTGAAACTGAATTTGCTTCTGACCCTAAAACACCAATAGTTTCATCACGCATCCAAACTATCGTCCATCAACAGACTACCCTGCCTGTTATTGAAGTGTATCTAGACCAAATACGTTCAGGCCAATTCGTAACATGGTTACAAGCACAAAAGCCAACGCAAGCCAGTATCATCGTCACGGATGCTGAAAATGATGAAGATCTAACCCTAATTGCTAAGGCTGTATTTTCAATAGCTCAACCTTGCCTACTCGTTGGAGCTGCGGGCTTTGCAAATGCATTGCCTGAGATTATTTTCATGGATAAAAAGCAAGGGCTACCGTTATTTATTGTCGCTGGCTCAATGAGCAGCGCAACAATTGAACAGGTAAACTATGCACAAACGCATTGTGATGCCAGTGTTATTGATGTTGATGTAACGCAAGTACTTGCAGCCACTACACAAGATAACTATATGGCTGCGCTCATCAAAGAAATTAGTCAAACATTAAACCAACAAAAACACACCATCATACGAACCAGCCGAGATGTGCAAGATAGGCATCATATTGATGACCTATGCACTACCTACGGTATGACACGTAATGAATTGGGAAAAAATATCAGCGACTTTATTAGTTTGCTGACCTTAAAAACGCTGTCTGTTTCCAGCATCGGGGGACTTTTTTTAACAGGTGGAGATATTGCGATTGCGGTTGCCAATACTTTGGGAGCAAAAGGTTATCGAATTCAATCTGAAGTAATGCCATGTATACCTTGCGGCACTTTTATTGACAGTGAAATTGATGATTTACCCGTGATCACCAAAGCGGGAGGGTTTGGTCAAATAACCACTTTATGCGAAGCCATCAAATATATTGAGGAAATTTATTGTGAAAAATAATGTTGTTGCTATTACGATGGGAGATCCTGCTGGTATTGGCCCAGAAATTATCGTCAAATCCCTTGCAGAAGGTGAACTTGCAGGAGCCTCTGCCGTTGTTATCGGTTGTGCATCAACAATGCAGCGATTAATTAAATCGGGGTTAGTTCCTCAGGTAAAAATCAATGTGATACAAAATATCAAAGAAGCTCAATTTTCAGCGGATACCATCAATATTATTGATGAACCCTTAGCCGATCCTAGCGCGCTTATTGCGGGCAAGGTCCAAGCTCAAGCTGGTGACTTAGCATTTCGTTGTATTAAACGTGCGACTGAACTAGCACTCGCAGGCGAAGTGAAAGCGATTGCTACTGCACCTTTAAATAAAGAAGCATTACACCTTGCTGGGCACAACTACCCAGGTCACACTGAACTTCTTGCCCAGCTAACCAATACCAAAGATTATGCCATGGTGCTTTATACAGAAAAATTAAAAGTCATCCATGTCACGACACATATTGCATTGCGTAAATTTTTAGATACATTAAATAGCGAGCGTATCATAACCGTGTCTCGTATCGCATCAGACTTTTTAAAACGCGTTGGTTATGAAAAACCGCGTATTGCTATCGCAGGCGTTAATCCTCATGCTGGGGAAAATGGTTTATTTGGTGATGAAGAAATCGTATATTTACAACCAGCTATAGAACAGGTAAGGTCTGAAGGTATTGATGTTTATGGCCCTTGTCCTCCAGATACTGTATTTTTACAAGCCTATCAAGGGCAATATGACATTGTCGTTGCCATGTATCACGACCAGGGTCATATTCCTTTGAAATTATTAGGTTTTTATGATGGTGTTAATATCACTGCGGGTCTTCCGTTCTTGCGCACATCAGCCGATCACGGTACCGCATTTGATATTGCTTGGACGGGTAAAGCAAATCCTGAAAGTATGGCCATCTCACTTAAACTTGCGATGAATGTAGTATAACTAATGAGCACAATGGATAGATTAGATTTAATACTTGAGTATCTTAAACAGCATAACCTCGTCACTGTTGAGGAACTAGTACAAGCACTATCCGTATCAGCGGCTACTATCCGGCGTGATCTCATTAAACTTGATGAAACTGGGGTTATCTCTCGCACACATGGCGGTGTAACCCTCAATCGTTTCATTCCTGTTCAGCCCACTACATCGGAAAAAAACCAGCGTAATCTAAGAGAAAAACGGGCTATTGCGAAAACAGCAGCCCGTTTAATTGAACCAGGTAGCACAGTTTTACTTGACGCAGGAACAACCATGCTTGAGCTAGCGCGGGAGCTCACTCATATGCCCCTGCGTGTTATCACCTCTGACCTCCATATTGCTCTTTTTCTTTCTGAATTCAAACAAATTGAAGTCACAATTGTTGGTGGACGAATTGACGATAGTAGCCAATCTTGTATTGGTGAGCATGGGCGCGTTTTATTACGTAGTATTTATCCTGATATCGCATTCATTAGTTGTAACTCTTGGAGTTTAGAAAAAGGAATTACAACACCAACAGAAGAAAAAGCTGGGCTAAAACGTGATCTAATAACAAATGCTACACGTTCTGTTATGCTTGCTGATAGTAGTAAATACGGTAAATGGTCATTATTTCGTGTCGCTCAAATAGACGAATTCACAGATATTATTACAGACAACCAACTTCCTCTCGATATTCATCAAAAATTTATAGATTCTTGTCGTACTAATCTAATATTGGTTTCCACAAATGCCACTTAATGCTATTGAACGTGATTTCTTTATAAAATAAAGTAGCGCAACCTTCCAACCAAACCGCACCAAACATTGCATTTTATCTGACAACAAAATATGTAAGGAATCACTCATGAGTGAACTGAGATTAGCCTATTACAATTTATCACCTGAAGCTTATAAAGGGCTTATTGATTGCAAAAATGCATTGGATAAGAGCGGGTTAGATAACGAACTGATAGAACTCATCTATTTAAGAGTTTCACAAATCAATGGCTGTGCATTTTGCCTAGATATGCATGCAAATTCATTGCGTTCAAATGGCGTTAGTAACAAAAAAATTGATACTCTCGCTGGCTGGCAGGTCAGTCATCATTTTAATTCATTAGAACGCGCTGCATTAGCTTGGACAGAAGCGGTTGTTAATATAGCTACCAGTGGTACATCAGATGCTCTCTTTAATGAATTAAAACACCATTTTTCTGATGCTCAAATTTCTGATCTAACCATCGCTATTGGTTTAATGAGTGCATTTAATCGTATAGCAATAGCACTGAGACAATAGTAAAAATTTGCATAAAAAAAGCTTGTTACCATAATGGCAGCAAGCTTATAAACTCTATTTTTAACGCTATTTTTCTTCATCGCGTAGTGTTAAAACTTCATAACCATCTTTAGTAACTAATACCGTATGTTCCGATTGTGCAGATAATTTTTTATCTCTCGTTACGACCGTCCAGCCATCTTTTTTTGTTTTAATTTTCATTCCACCTTGGTTGATCATTGGCTCTATCGTAAATGTCATTCCTTCTTTTAATTCTACCCCTTTCCCTCGTACGCCATAATGAAGAACTTGCGGGTCTTCATGCATTTCACGGCCAATACCATGCCCACAATATTCACGTACAACACTATAACCTTTAGATTCCGCATAATGTTGAATAGCAGAACCAATATCACCTAACGTTGCGCCTGGTTTAACTTGCTTTATGCCTTCCCACATAGCGGCATAAGTATCTTTAACTAACTTACGTGCCAGTGGTGAAGCTTCCGGCATCACATACATTTTACTTGAATCGGCAATGAAACCATTTTTCTCTAGCGTAATATCAACATTAATAATGTCTTTTGCTTTTAAAATTTCATCTGTTTTTGGAACGCCATGGCAAACGACTTCATTTAGAGACGTGTTCAAAACATATTGGTAGCCATATTGCCCTTTACTGGCAGGCCTTGCTTGTAACTCATTAACAATATAGCTTTCAACTTTATCATTAATTTCCATCGTAGAAATACCAGGTACGATAAATGAATCCAACATCTTAAAAACACTAGCCAAAAGTCGTCCAGACTCACGCATCAGTTCAATTTCTTCTGCTGTTTTAATTGTAATATTATTCATGAACCTTTCCTTTTAATTCAATTGACTCTTTCTCTAACATTTCATTGATTAACATAGTAAATGTCTTATTCGGGTTTAATTCAGCTTGCATTCCAATTTTAATCCAAAATTCTGCCTGTGAATTAATCGACCGGGACATAACTTGGCTCGCATGGCGTAGATAATCATGCAATTCATCTGAAATTTTTACGATACCCAAAATAACCTCAACAATATGATATGTATACAAACCATGTATAGATCATATAACAGGAAGGTGATGATTCAAAGTACTCACGTTTTGTATAGCACAAAGCGCATGAAAAACAGCCTATAAATATCACCATTAAGTTTCTTAAGTTAAATCCGCCATCAAAGTATTTATTTTGTTGATCCGCTATGATGGAGCCCGAGGTATGTAATTCCTATGTGTAAATTAACATTATTTTAATTGACTCGGCCATTTACTGATTTAACAGCCCTACTATTTATAAACTAACGACCCGATTACTGCATAAACCAATAAATAAAAGCTGGAGAAAAATATGTATAATAAGATTTTGGTTCCGATTGATATAACAGAAAAAAGCTTAGCACATTTAGTTATGACACATATTCAATACCTTGCTAAATATGAAAAAGCACACATTCACTTTTTAGCGATTATTCCTACTGTCCCTTTCTATACCACGATGGGATTTGGTTTTGCTGAAAAAGCGGATAGTGAACAAGAAAATGTCACAAAACAACTCACAGAGATTATTAAAGAATTTAATCTTTCAAGTGATAAGTACAGCGCGCAAGTTTTAATGGGAACACCAAGGGATGAGATTTTACGCGTTGCTGAAGAAATTTCTGCTGATTTAATTGTGATTGGCTCAAAGCGTCCCGGTATGTCCACATATTTTTTAGGTTCTACAGCATCAATGGTTATTCAAAATTCAAAAATTTCTGTTTTAACGGTTCGATAACCACTATCAATTATAATAACCTAGGTAACCTATTATTGGGTTACCTTGTTTTTTCGTGTTAAGCTTACATATCGACATTATTCACTCTACTAGGCTATATATTACAGGTTTATTTTTCACTCAAGGAATGTAATGAAAAGATACTTTCTCTGGATCAGTATAAGCATCAACATTATTCTTGCTATCGCCTTAATTACATCTATTACCTTGTTTTTTAACATGAAAAATCAGGTAATGACTATCGTTGAGCAAGTAAAAACAGGAAAGTATATCGAGCAGATACAACAGCAAACCAAGCAACTGATTCCAAATACGCTAAATGAATTAAAAACCTTAGAAATTGATGGTGACTCCTGTGGCCAATTTTATCAAAAAGTTGATGAAGTTATTGAATACTTAAATAATAATCCAGAGATTATTGAGGCACAAACCTACACAGATCAATTGTCTTCAGTAAAAATGGCTATTGATAAAACTCCGACTATATTAAAAGACAAGGCCTGCAAAAAGGGTGTTTCAAGTATTAATTATATCGTTAATGCACTGCAGCCTGATGAGCTATAACGGGTTTATTTATTAATACTATTAGAGCGCTCACAATCTAACCAATTGATAAACTGGATTAATTTCCCCACGAATTGCTCATCAGCAAACGGAACAGTTCCTTGATATAAAAAATAATTTATCTCAAATTGCCGTTCAGGGTAACGTTGGACTAATTTCTGTGTATATTCAGATAATGTTTCTGGCCAGTCATTGTCATTTTTCCAACGTAAAATGTTGGTCGAACGAATGAGTTTTCTCGATGCCGCCCGATATAATAACTTTAGTTCAGCGTCATCATTACAATGATTAATTTGGTCAATATAATCATTGAGTACATTAACAAAATCACCATTAACTGCTTCTGCTATTTCCCGCGAAGGGATAAATTGGCTAAAATATGTAGCTAAATCATACCCATAAATGCAACGGCAATGATGCTTAATCCAATATCCCCAACTATATAAATTAGCCTCACTCATCACATCCGTAAGTATACCAATATCAAAATCAATTTTGCTTATCTCGATGTGACTAATCGTTAATTGTAGTTGTATTTCATTAAGTCTGGTTGTCTCAGATTGGGTAAGATCGTCACGTAATATGATGCACAGATCTAAATCTGATTGTTGAGGTTTTGCACAGCCCTTTGCAACACTGCCATAAACATATAGGCTATGGAGCTTTTCTTTTAGTATGTGACTCAGCCAGTAAATAGATTCTGTTATTACTAACTGAAATTCCGATTGAAAAGGCCTTTCCTCAAGAACAGGGATATACGCATAATCTTTTAATTTCATAACTCACTAACTCTCTAAGATAAGTGTTTCTGTTTGTACTAACCATTCATAATAGCCAATAACCTCACGACCATTTAACCAGCGAGACAGCATATCTAGTACTAACATTACACTGACTTCTTGCTTTTCTTTCTGCGAATGATTATTTGGTAAATAGTGAATTCTTTGCACATAACACTTATCTGGGGTTGATAATGCAACGTTTAGATACTGCTCCTGATATTCACCAATCACTAAACCAATAGATAAGGGGTGGTTAATCGTTATATTCTGAGCTCTTTGCGCTAGAGTTTCTAATGTTTGCTCCACATCAAATGGTAAAATTTGACTGTCAGAAATAACGATTCCTGCTGAATCCAATGTCCAATTTAATAACCCAGCACTATATTGTTCACTAGCTATTACGTTTAATTTCTTTTCTTTTAATAAGTTACCAATTTTTTGTGCTAAACCTTCAGTACCTTCAAATATCAGATTATCCCCTACTCCTTGCTTCACGAGTTGCCAATCTCTCTCCATCAATTCTTTTTGTGATGCAGGCCCCGTCAGTTTTAATTCAATAATAGGCATTGAGGAGCGGTAGCCTAAAACACAATTTTCAGGTAAAGGTAAGCTATCAAATTGCTTCGCAAGACTACTTTCACTACGACCAAAACTGGTTAGACGTAAACAAATTGGTGGCTCTGGCAATGTAAACCGTTCACGTAACCTCGGCAAAATTTGCTCATTCACCATAACTTTAAACTCTGAAGGAACCCCCGGTGTAAAAAAAATTAGACAATCATTCAAAACTAATGAAAAGCCACAAGCTGTTCCGACTGGGTTATCAATTAATTCCGCATTGGCAGGAAGTAGCGCTTGCTTACGATTTGTCTCAGGCATAACTCGCCCTCTGGCAATAAAATAGCGCTCCATAACCTCAATCCACTGTGAATGCTCAACTAATGGAACTCCCGCAGCTTTAGCCGCTGCCAAAGCACTTAAGTCATCACTTGTTGGCCCAAGCCCACCATTAACAATCAGAACATCTGCAGATAAACTACGTTCAAGGAAAGTAGCGACTAAACTATCTAAATCATCACCAACAGTTGTTCGGCTACTCAAAGGGAGACCTTGTTGAAAAAAACAGTCTGCTAACCAAGCGGCATTTGTATCAATTATTTGTCCGTGTAAAACCTCATCGCCAGTACTCAACATTTCAACAACTAACATCCATAACTCCCTTATTATGCAAATTACATTAACTTGCTAAATTACCTTATTATTAAGCTGACTAACATTAATATTTATTCAGCAAAACTGCTCTTCAAAAGTCACCTATAATCTATTAGAAACAAATAGTTTAGGATAACTATCACAATATGTGAGTCATAAAAAGGCTATAGTTTATATGCAATTGAATCCATTATTTTTTATCGTAATAATAGAGGCTACATTTTCAAGCTAAAACTAATTAAGTCTATCGCACTACTTTCTTTATTTTTATTTCCGGATGTCAACTTGGGGGCTCTACAAATTCCAATTCAAACTCAGATTCAAAATTTGGGGAATTAAATGAGTTAAAAACGATAGAGTTTCCTTCCACAGAAACACCTAAAGATCTTGCTGAAGGCGCATTTGAAACTGAGTACGATAATGGCCAGCCAAAATTCAAAACTTGGGTATCTAAAGGATGTCTGGATAAATACATCAAAACCTACTATGAGAATGGCCGTATCGATATCGAATTAACCGCGCTACAAGGCACCATTTAAAATCTACCATAACACTCCAAGTAATAAACCAAGCATTACTGGTACTTTTAAAAATGGAGAACTTGTTGGCACAGTAACTGAATTTGATGAAAATGGAGCGATTATTTCTAAAACACTGATCCGTGATGGTGAGGCCATCGTAGTAGAATAATTTAATGAACAAAATAAAGCAGAAGCATATGATTTACAAGATAGCTAAAAAAGAAACCCGCAATTAGCGGGTTTCTAAGATATTAACAATCAAGGACAAAGCGACTAAATCAGCTCTTTTACTTCAAAATTCACTTCACCGCTAAGGTCAGCATCATAATCAACACCGTTTAGACCGAAGCCAAACAAACGGAGAAACTCAGCTTTATAACCTTGGTAATCTGTTAGCTCATTGATGTTATTATCATTCAACTGCTGCCAAATTTCACGACATGTATTTTGAACATCATCACGCAATTCCCAATCATCTAAACGTAGACGATGCTTTTCATCGGTATCTGGCACTGCGTCATTGAATAATTTAGTGGCAAATAAGCGTTGAATTTGTTCAATACAACCTTCATGGATCCCTTTCTCTTTCATGATTTTAAAGACAATAGAGATATATAAAGGCATTACAGGAATTGCAGAAGAGGCTTGTGTTACGACAGATTTTAATACAGCAACATACGCTGCCCCACCCTTAGCTTGCAATTTTTGGTTAATTGCATGAGCCGCACGGTCTAAATCTTCTTTTGCTTTACCTAATGTACCATGCCAATAAATTGGCCATGTTAAATCTGTACCAATATAAGAATAAGCTACAGATTGTGCATTATCAGCTAAAACACCTGCTTCATCTAATGCATTCATCCACAGTTCCCAATCTTGGCCGCCCATGACTTTTACTGTATCTGCAATTTCTTGTTCATTTGCGGGCTCAACAACGGCTTCAATTAGCACATCTTTGTTGGTATCCAGAGCAACAGATTTGTACGGTTCGCCAATAGGTTTCAAGGCCGAACGTACGATTTCACCTGTTTCAGGCATTTTACGCACAGGTGAGGCCAGTGAATAAACTACTAAATCAATTTGGCCTAAATCTTGTTTAATTAAATCAATAACGGTTTGACGGCATTCATCAGAAAAAGCATCACCATTAATGCTTTTCGCATACAAGCCTTCTTCTTTCGCTGCTTTGTCAAAACCTGCAGAATTGTACCAGCCCGCAGAGCCTGTTTTACCTTCACTGCCTGGCTTTTCAAAAAATACACCGATGGTAGCCGCACCGCTGCCAAATGCAGCATTGATACGAGAGGCCAGGCCATAACCGGTAGATGCACCAATAACTAAAACTTTCTTAGGGCCGTTTTTCAGTTCACCACGTGATTTCACGTAGGCAATTTGCTCACGCACATTGGCTTCACAGCCTGCCGGATGAGCTGTAGTGCAGATAAAACCACGAATTTTAGGTTTGATAATCATAGTCATTTTTTCTTGGTAGCTAACAATCAGGGTCTAATATACCTGATATTATCCATTTACTTAAGACAGAGTGAAAATAAATAGGGAGAACAGACCAGTTTATGGCTTATTTTCTCATTAATTATCTATTTTAAATCGTTAAGCGCTTCAATAACACGACGTAATGAATCTAATTCCCGCTCAAGGCTAGTTTCTTTTCCTCTAGAATAATGGTCATATATTCTAGTAGCGCCAGAGTGGCTATCATAACACTTATTACTAATTTTATGGATTTTCTTCCTGATTTTGGACACTTTGTTTTTATTACCATGGTATGAAGCGTGACGCAGTTGCTGCTCTAAACTCATGAGCGTTTTTCCGCAATCATAGTATTTTGAGCCTGCTTGCGAAGAAAATGGGATAAATAGCGCCAAGAGAGCGACTAATAACGTTTTTCTCATGATAATTTCCTGATATAACTCATAAAATAATTTCTACTAGTCCAACATTTATGAGTATTTTCATCTACGAGATTTATCTTAGTTAAATAATCACCGCACTTATGTATAAAATATTGAAAGATAGGTGTTCTTGAAACATACATTATTGAGATGAAGGAATTAATAATCATGTCCCCAGAGCAATTCCATGACCGCATGTGGGAAATACTGCAAGATATTAACAAAAATGAATTTCATGCTGTTGCAGCTAAACCGCCTACGGATAAAGCAATTGCCAATTTAGCTACATCCACAGGAATAGCATTACCCAAAGATTTTTTAGCCTTTTCGCAAAAAACTAATGCACTTTGCATCATGGCCCGAGAAGAATTATGGCCTGAAGCTAAATTATTCGATGTTGGCCCAGCGTGGACATTTCATCGAGGTTTAGTCATTTTAGGAATCGAAGCAGAAGATCTTCCTGAATGGGCTAATATACAAAATGCCTATGAAAGTTTAGTTGAACTTTATGAGCTAACCGATGTTTTGCCACTATTAAAAATCATGGGTGACGGTAACCATTATTGGGGCGTAAAACAGGATGGAACTTTTGTTGAAGTTTTCGATGGTGAAGCCACCACTCTCGAATGCAGCTTTATCGACACTTATGCGACAGAAATTAAAGAACTCATCCAGCGGCAAAAAGATATGTGCGAGCTGATAACTAAACGAAATAAAAAACAACATTAGCGTGTGTCAAATAACTTGATAGCCGCTTATTGCGGTTTAGTTGGTATTAAATTATGGATAACCATAACTGAGTAAACAATATCTTTTTTATCGTGAATTTTGCGAAAATGGGCATTACTAACAATACCAACCATAATCTGCATGCTATTTTTTTCATAAACTCGCTTAAATGGCGTTGTTTCGTCATCAGATATTTTATCTAAGAAATAAATATCCCGTTTATAACGCTCGATTGTTTGCTTTGGCAAACCATATACTTCAAACATTTTCTGGTTAATCGCATCATACTCGGCCAAAATGACTGATTGGTCGCGGCTATCTTTTCCTTGAGAAGAAACTAACATTAATGTATTTTTTTCCCGAGAAAACATCAATAAAAACAGTTTATTTGCTATTTGAGGAGAGTTTTCTGATGAACATAAAGCACCTCCCTCTTCAAATTCAGTGCATTGTAATCCTTTTAAATGCAATTTTTTTATATCAACGGGGGTTTGCCCCCATTTGAACCCATAGGGGGCATCCAATTTTTTCGTTGTACAACCAGAAGCAAACACCAGTATTAACGTAAACAAAATCCCTTTATTCATCACTTCTCAAATTCCAATTAAGTCATCTAATTTGATACTACCAAAAACGAATAATTAATCAAAAATTAACTTTTCTATCATTACATTAAATGACTCAATTGATTTCTGCGTAGTTAAGGCCATCTTATTCTTCTTTACTCTCCTGCTGTTTAGCCTTTGCCATAGCAATTTCTTTCAGCCAATCCGCTAATAAAGGTTTTGTTTTTACTGTGTCTAGTAGTGCTCGTTCGTGTTTCGTTAATCGTACAACAACAACTTCAGTTTTCATGTTAGACATAGCTCGATCCTCTTCAAGAATCAAAATAGTGCCACAAAACATCAACAGAACGGTCTGACTTACGGTTTTTTACACGAATTACGCGTTAGCTGACACAACAAAGCAACTTTTGGGCTTTTATAAAAATAATGCATTGAATATAAAGAAGAAATATAACTAACAAACCGATATTAGTTGAGTAGATACAACGGATTTAAAGAGGATTAGATACAAAAAAACCACCTATAGGTGGCTAATTGTTAATTTTAAATCATGACTGATTGAAATTGAGATGGTGCCCAGGGCGGGACTTGAACCCGCACAGCCTAAAGGCCGAGGGATTTTAAATCCCTTGTGTCTACCGATTTCACCACCTGGGCCAAATTGTCTTTCTCACAAACTTGGATAAATTATTAATTTACCCGACTAACCATATATTCAATAACGATGCATAGTGGTTAGCTAACTTAAAATAAAACACTTAATGGTGTTTAATTACTTTAAGATGGTGCCCAGGGCGGGACTTGAACCCGCACAGCCTAAAGGCCGAGGGATTTTAAATCCCTTGTGTCTACCGATTTCACCACCTGGGCTAAATTTTGGAGGCGCGTCCCGGAGTCGAACCGAGCTACACGGATTTGCAATCCGGTGCATAACCGCTTTGCTAACGCGCCTTATCCGAATTTCTTTCGAAATTTGGAGCGGGAAACGAGACTCGAACTCGCGACCCCGACCTTGGCAAGGTCGTGCTCTACCAACTGAGCTATTCCCGCGTAAAGCTTCACTTTTCAGCTTATGCTTTTCAAACTGGCTGATTTACTTATTTATTTTCGTAAACCATGTTGCCGTTCGATGCGTTGCATTCTACTGATTTCACCTATCGAGTCAATACAATTATTGAAATAATTGGATCGTTCGCTGTTTTTTCAATCATTTCGATCACGCTTCGCTCAAATCGCTCCATGCAGCCTTTAAATATTGGAACATTGACCAAAATGTTAAGATAGCCGCCACATACATAAGTGCAATTGAAAGGTTTTCAATTAATAGTGTTGGGCGCCACAATAAACCGACTAATGACATCATTTGAGCTGTTGTTTTAAATTTCCCGATCCAAGAAACAGCCACACTGCTACGTTTACCTATCTCTGCCATCCATTCACGTAAAGATGAAATAATGATTTCACGTGCAATCATAGTTGCCGCAGGTAAAGTCACATACCAAACATCATAACTTTCTGTGACTAACACTAACGCCGTTGCAACCATGACTTTATCAGCAACTGGATCTAAAAAAGCACCAAACTTTGTGGTTTGCTTCCACAATCTGGCTAAAAAACCATCAAACCAATCAGTTACCGCTGCGATAACAAAAATAAGCGCACATGCAAACGGCCCCCAAGTAACAGGGAGATAAAAGGCTAATACAAAAAACGGTATTAGGATGACGCGAAATAATGTCAACCACGTTGGTATGTTTAATTTCATCACGCTCACTAACTTTTTGACCAAGTTGGATATTATGAATATGTTGCCCTAAGACACTCACTGTTTCAATGCATTATAAATCTTTTCTGCAAGGGCGTATGAGATCGAGGGCACTTTTGCGATTTCTTCTATACTTGCATTACGTAAAGGCTGTAACCCGCCCATATATTTTAGCAACATCTGCCGACGTTTTGGCCCAACCCCTTCAATAGATTCTAATGCGCTAGTACTTTTGACCTTTGCTCGTCGTTGTCGATGCCCTGTAATCGCATGATTATGCGACTCATCTCGGATATGCTGGATCACATGCAACGCCGGAGAATCTGGTGGTAATGAAAAACCTTCACCTTCAGGTTTTAAAAATAACGTTTCAAGCCCCGCTTTACGGTCGCTTCCCTTAGCTACACCAATTAGCAATGGGTGTTTTTTATCCCAATCGACCTCAAGTGAATTAAATACATCCCTTGCCTGCCCTAGTTGGCCTTTACCACCATCAATAAAGATGATGTCAGGCACTTTGCTTTCATCAATATGTTTACCATAACGACGCGTTAAGACTTGATGCATCGCCGCATAATCATCCCCCGGAGTGATCCCTGTAATATTATAGCGCCGATACTCTGATTTAACTGGCCCTGATTTATCAAATACAACGCAAGAGGCGACGGTTTGCTCCCCCATCGTATGTGAAATATCAAAGCACTCCATGCGGTTAATATTTTCTAAATTAACGACTTTTGCTAGTGCTGCCATGCGTTGTTGTACCGTCGAGTGTTGCGCTAATTTTGTAGAAAGCGCAATTGATGCATTCGTTCTCGCTAATTTTAAGTAACGAGCCCTCACACCACGCGGCTGGCTTTGAATATTAATTTTACGTCCGGCTATCTCAGAAAGAGACTCCGCTAATAATTCTTTTTCTGTTAATGCAAAATCTAATAATATTTCACCCGGTAGCGTTCTATTTTCGCTGCCTTGTAAATAAAACTGACCTAAGAAGGTTTGAACCACTTCCTCAAGCTGTGTATCTGCTGGAATTTTAGGAAAATAGCTACGGCTGCCAAGGACTTTCCCTTGACGAATAAAAAGTACATGCACGCAAGCAAGGCCAGACTCAAAAGAAACGCCAATAACGTCTAGGTCATCGCTGTCCCCAGATACATACTGCTCTTCCGTAACAGCCCTTACCGCTTGAATTTGATCTCTAAAACGTGCGGCATCTTCAAAGCGTAGTTCTAAACTTGCCTTTTCCATACGCTCAACGAGACCCGCCAAAACTTGTTTATCTTTTCCGGTTAAAAATAAACGGACATATTCTACTTGTTGATTATAGTCTTCATCGGAAACCAAGCCTTTAACACAAGGACCTAAGCAACGGCCAATTTGATATTGCAGACAAGGCCTTGAGCGATTTCGATACATGCTATCTTCACATTGACGTATCGGAAATAACTTCTGCATTAACGCCAGTGTTTCTCTCACCGCATAAGAACTGGGGAAAGGGCCAAAGTACTCACCTTTCGCATGTTTCGCCCCCCGATGCATCGAAATTCGAGGATGTGTTTCACTGCTCAAAAATAGGTAAGGATAAGATTTATCATCACGCAGCAATACGTTATAACGTGGTTGATACAACTTAATATAGTTGTGTTCAAGTAATAGTGCTTCTGTTTCAGTATGAGTCACCGTAACATCAATAGAGGCGATTTGCTTAACCAACTGCTCTGTTTTACGACTTCCCACATTTTCACGAAAATAACTGGATAAGCGTTTTTTAAGATCCTTTGCTTTCCCTACATATATGACCGTTTCCCCAGCGTCATACATACGGTATACACCAGGTTGATTAGTGACTGTTTTTAAGAAAGCTTTCGGCTCGAACTGTTCTGACACTCGGATAAACCCTGTTTTGCTGTAATTAAACCATAACTGATGGCTATATGAGTTAATTCTACATCACTACAGATATTAAGTTTACTAAACATTCGATATCGATAGGTATTTACTGTTTTAGGACTCAAAGAAAGCGACTCTGCCACCCGTTTGATAGGTATCCCCTGAGTAATCATTAACATGATTTCCAACTCCCGCCCTGATAATAAATCATATATATCTTGTTGATTGCTATAAATTAACCGCTGGAGAGCAAGGTCTTGCGCAATATCCGGAGAGATAATTCGCCGTTTAACACTCACAATCTGGATAGCTTCAATAAGATCTTCTTCTGTAACATTAATACTTAATAAACCAAAAATACCGATATCTAGCGCTTTTAAAAAAATGACGGATTATTTCTGACATTGTAAATAATGATCCCAACATCCGGTTGAGTTCTGCGCAGTGTCTGAATTGTTTTTAGTGAATCATAACGAAAGCTATCGCTACTGATTAAAATCATATTTGCTTTTTGGCATCTATTCCATGTAATCGCATGTTCCACTGTTGGAAAAGAAGCAACAACCTTATAGCGTATATGACGTGAAAAAACCGCCTCAAAACCACGAATTGCAATATTATTATCGTCAATTATTATAATATTAATCAATTAATTCCCCTATTGGATTTTAAAATTAATTGTAAAAATAATAAATGAATAAATAAAAAAGTCATATACACATTTTAATTTATCTTTGTTTTATTAAAAATAATATTAAATTATAATTTAAGTGAATGACTCATGAAAATTAATAATTAAAGACCACCTTATTAAGTGGCCTTATTATTACGAGTTAACTGATGCGTTATTTTTTCCCAACTAAACGACAAATAGTTTCTGATACTAAGTAGCTTTTCTCAAAAGAACTGATTGGTAGAAATTCAAAGCATGAGTGGAAATTAAGTGCGCCAGTAAAATAATTTGGGGTTAAGACGCCTCTTGCTGATAAAGCTGAACCATCCGTACCACCACGCATCGGGATCACTTTAGGCTCAACCTCTTGAGTTTTCAATGCATCGAAAATTAAATCAATCGCTGTACGATCATCACCTAACGAGTCACTAATATTGCTATACACATCTACAATGCTGCATTCAATTTTTGCTCTTGGATGACGTGCTTTTATTAATTCAATAGCTTGTTCTATAAAACGTTTTCGAGCTGCAAAACTATGGCGGTCAAAATCACGGATCGCCATTTTAATTTTAGCATTATCAGGGTTTGCGATTAAATCTGTGACATAAAAATAGCCTTCGCGATGCTCTGTGTGCTCTGGGGTATCAAAACGGTCAAAACAGCCAATAAAATCATGCGCAACCCGAATAGGGTTCAATAATACATTCTTAGCTGACATGGGATGTGCGGTAATACCTTTAATTGAAACTTCGATAGAAGCTGCATTAAACGTTTCATACACAACCTCACCAAGCGCACAGCAGTCAATAGTATAAGCAAAATCAACATTAAAGCGGGTTAAATCCATAATTTTAGAACCGCGTAGACCAATTTCTTCATCAGGTACAAACGCAACGTAGATATCTCCACAATCAAAATCCGCATATTGCAGTTTATGCATTAATTCCATAACAACCGTTACAGCGGCTTTATTATCAGCACCCAGTACGCTGGTTCCATCACTAAAAATAATATCTTCACCAATATAAGGTGCGGCTTCAGGGTGCTCGGCAGTCTTAAACCAAATGTTTTCTTTTTCATTTAAACATAAATCCTGGCCTTCGTACCTCAAAGTTTGAGGCTTAATGATGGGAGATAACCCAACATCGACAGTATCTAAATGAGTCACAAAACCTATTTTTGGCGCTGAAGGCTTATTTCCTGGGCGCATTGCATATAAGATGGCATGGTCATCAATATAAATATTTTTCAGACCATAGCTTTCAAGCTCTTGAGCTAATAATTTTGCTAGTTCACGTTGTCCTTCTGTACTTGGAACAACTATGCTTGCTGCGTCACTTTGGCTTTCAATAGCGAGATAGCGGTAAAAACGCTGCTCTAATTGTTTACCTAATTCGTTCATTTCATATTCCTTGCATTGACTATATTTACCCTATCTATTTACTTAATAGATAGGGTATTGGCCCTACTTACTGTGCAGGATGCCAGGTGTAACCGCTGTCGAAACCAATTGGGATATCAAAAGCCCAGAACAAATATAATGTTGAAGTCAAAATAATTAATAAACCAACAGTAAACGGGATCATCATTGAGCACAATGTTCCTATTCCTGCATTTTTATAGTATTTTTGACAATACATCAGGATTAACGGATAAAACGGAAACATCGGTGTGCTCACGTTCATTGCTGAGTCACTGACACGAAATGCCGCTTGTGTTAACTCAGGTGAAATTCCCACTGCCATTAGCATCGGTACCAATACTGGCGCCATGATTGCCCATTTTGATGTCGCTGAAGTAATCATGATATTTAAAATAGCGGTTAATAGAATGACGCCAAAAACAGTCATTCCAGATGGCATATCAAGTGTACGTAATAACTCAGCTCCTGAAAGTGCTAATAATGTGCCTAAATTAGAATGTTGAAATGAATATAAAAATTGGGCAGCAAAAAAAGCAAAAACAATAAATGGGATAAGTGACTTAGTAATATTTTCCATTGCCTTAACAACATCTTTTGTTGACGTAAAAGATTTCGTCATATAACCATAAACAATGCCTGGCAAAGCAAAGAAAATAAACAGTAAAGGCACAACGATTTGCATAATAGGTGCTTTAGGGCTAGTTAAGCTGCCATCAGGCCCACGTAATGGAGAGTTCTCTGGCCATAACAATGCAAATAATCCGATACCTAACGCAATTAGCACTAAACCTGAAATACGAAAAGCACGATTCTCAACAGCCGTAATTTTACCTAAATCTTTTTCAGAATCAGTATCCACTTCGTTTGAATTGATCGGGCAATTTTTATTTAACCATGGTTCAACAATCTTTTCAGTAATAAACCAGCACGTGAAAATAACCCCAAATGTACCACCCAAACTAAAAAAATAGTTACATAAAACATTTACGCTATAACCTGGCGCTAGCATTTGTGCGGCATCTTGCGTAAAACTTTGCATTATTGGGTCAATAATTGACGGCGTATAGCTTGCAGTAAATCCACCCGCTAAACCTGCAAATGCAGCAGCAATCCCAGCTAATGGATGACGACCACTCGCATAAAACATCATCGCTGCCACTGGCATTAAAATCACATAGGCAGAGTCTGAAGCAATATGAGAAACAATCCCGACAAACACCACGGTAGGCGTTAACATTCTAGGAGAAATAAACGACAACATTTTTTTCAATGCAGTATTAATAAAACCACTGCTTTCAGCAATACCAATACCTAACGTTGCCACTATCGTTATACCGAGAGGAGGGAAATTAATGAAGTTTTTAACTGCCGCAGTAATAAATAATATTATTTCCTCATACTGAAACATATTAACTATAGCAATTTTTTCTTTTGAAATAGGATGGTAATAACTAAAATCTACGAAAGAAAGTAGATAAGATAAAAACCAACATATAATCAGGGCATAAACAAACAGCATAGTCACATCAGGCATAACATTACCAATGCGCTCAACACGGTTTAAGAACCCTTTTTTCTTGGGAAGTGTTTTAGTTGTCATATTTACAAGCTACTTATGTTATTAGAATAGAAACTTTATAACAGTAAATAACCTATATATAAAAGTAAAATACTTTTGTGATTAGTTTTAACAGGATAAACCAGTTGCAAATTAAAACATTAGAATTATTTATATTAATTTTATATTTCAAATATGCTATATCTTAAATTTTATAAACTTATAGGTTTAGATGTAGAATATATCACTTAAGTGTTTGGCTTCGTGGTTACGCATACAAAAAAAGGAATAATAATCACACCTTTTTTTGTATGCAAGTAAATTACACTAATGTATGTTATTCACGCTTTAATTTTTCAGTATTTGCAATATAAAGTGCTACAACAAGAACCAAAATCGCCCCTGCATGTAACAGAGTTGTCATTGGGTCACTATGGTCAACAATAATTAAGCGAATAATTGCGGTAATACCTATATATATAAAATACCTTAGTGGGAAGTGATAGCCCGACATAAAATACTTTATTATCAAAGCAATAAACTCAAAATACAGAAAATAAATGACAATACCTTCTAGTAACTCATAAGCCGTTGCTCCTTTTGAGCTACCAAACATTAATGAAGCCATTGTCACTGTTTCTTTAGCTAAGAAGAATACAAGTACAGCAGCGAGTGCTATCAAGCCTATATTTAATATCCATTGCAGTACCCACGCGATATTACTCGCATGACGCATTCCTTTCATACTGTTCATTTTTTATCCCTCTGAACAACTTCTAAGTCTAGTTATTACCTTAATTGTAAAACAAATTTAAGTCGTTCGCATGACAAATAAGAACTTAATTTAACCAATAAAATCAAAAAATACAGTCTGAATAGCTACTGCCGAATTGCCTATTTCTTGCTATTAATACTATAACTAGAAACTTTAGTCAGATGATGGGGACATCATTTCCATAATATCCTTCTCTGTCAACATAGGTGTTTTTTCTACAAAGTTATAATACTTAGGCTTGCTATCGATGTAAATTTGCATACTCATTTGCGCATCTTGGCTCTCTTTAAATAAAGCGGCTGATGCATAATATGTTGAAGGTGAAAGTAAATGATAAAAAAGGTGTGAACCACAATTTTTACAAAATGCACGTTCTCCCCATTGAGATGACGCGAAAATTGTCACAGCTTCTTGCCCCTTAATTATTAAATCGTTACCGCAATCAACACTAAAACCTGGGCCGCCATTCCATTTTTGGCACATTCCGCAATGGCATACACTGACATGACTAATATCTTTTGTAGTTGTGATTTTTACAGAACCACACAAACATTGGCCTTGATGCATAGAATCCCCTTTATTTTGATCGTAGATTTATAATCTCAATATGAACATGTCCGCAGAAAAGTTAAGTGATGATTTACCTTTCATCTATTCTGAATTGTCGCCCGCTAAAACGTTTATCGTTAACAATACTCCGCAACTGTGAACTATTAAATTCTTTCGTTTCCCGTTCAAATTCAATATCTGCGTCATTTCCATCTGTGTTTTGTAGTACATATTCATACGTCACTTTATTATGCATTGCAATTTCTGTTAATACCGTATTACTCGTAGCTTGGGCAGCTATTGAAAAACCAGTCAAAATAACAACCATAATAAATATACGAGCCAGTAATGTTTTTTTCATCATCATCTCCTATTCTGTTAGAACTGTTTTAGCGCAAATCCCCGTCAGAAAAAACAGACTACAAGTAAGAGTTATCATGATTAAGTAAAGAGATGTCAAAACTGTCAACGACGTAAATTAATACCAAATAGGGAACCATTCCCTATTTGGTTAATAAAAATCTAGTTATAGCTCTTCATTATTTGTTTTATCTGAAGAGTTAACTTCTCTTAATAAATACCAGCAAAAATACCCTAATACTAATATTCCAATAAATAACAATACCCATAAGGTAATTGTCAGCCAGTTAAAATTATCATCAACTGCGTCTGTTGCAGTTAACCTATCTACACCACCCAATTCAATGACTGTATTATCAAGAAAAAGCTGAGGGTAATTCGTCATTAGTTCATCAATGCTATCTGGTTTCCCTATCAGCTGGCTTGTGGTCAATTTATCAAAGCTTGCTTGTTTATTCCCCCAAACAAGCAAATACGGAGCGGGACCTTGTAAATTAAAAATAAGGTTATAAGCATCTCGTTTCCCCGTTAACCTTGGTGGTTGGTCCTCCCAACTGCCTTTGAGTGCAGAAATTCTTACTTTACCTACCATTTCGCCATAAAGTATAGTGCTCGGATTACTAACTAATTCACCATCTATTATTTGATTATATGCAACAACATTAGTGAGTAATTTCCAACTTTCACCTCTATCAGATGAATACTCAATTTTTAGTGGGATCACGCGATTTGATTGCTGCAATTGTATTTGTAATTCACTTAATGGCTGAGCTCTTGGCAATTGATATATAACATGGTCTTTTGAAACTCCATCATTGGTCATTTCAAAATGGAATAATTCCTGGCGATAAGTTGAATTAAGTATACTAGAAGTAGCATTTACTTTTAATAAGTCAGGGATAACAATATCAGGGCCACTGACAATCACAGCCATAAGATAAGGTGCATTCAATGCCTTTGAATTACCATTTAATAATTCAATATTATTACTTGCGATAGTTTCAGAATTTAACTTCAAATTCATAATTGGCTGGTTTGTTGCTATATTTAGCCAGTTTTCTTTGTCATCACTGGAAAAAACAAATACCTTTGCCTGCCATTCATTCTCACTTTTGGCCCAGTCTAATGTCAGGTTTTTAATTGGCGTATCTTTAGTTTGACTTTGATTTCTCGTTAATAAATAAGCCTGATAAGCAACATTGTCTTTTACCTGCATACTAGGCAACTCAATTCTATCTACCTTGCCTGGAATAGATTCAACTAATAGATGTTGCCTTTCTCTACGCACATCATCATGAGAATTAACGCTATCAACCTGCGTCACTAAACGTTGTGGCGTAAAAGTCACCTTCTCATTAGAAATGGACTTTTCCGTATCAGAAAATAAGACTGAAGGAATTTCATTACCCGTACCGTTAAAGACGCGAACATCTTGCAAGGTCTTGGGGTACGCTGAATTAATGTATGCATTTACAGGGAGCTCTAACCAATAAAAAGGAGTCGATGTATCGAGTACATTTATTTCTGAGCCTTGATAAAAGCTATAAGGTGTAGCCTCTTCTACTGTCTGCGCATTTAAGTAACTTGAAAACAATAATGACAAAGAGAAGACTGCAAAAAACCTTCTTAGCCCGGTATTTTTTATTAAACTCATGATTGTTTCTCCTGTTCGACTTTCCCTTTTGTTTCTTTTGGTGGTAATGGTGAAAAATACCCAACAATTAAAATTAATAATGCAACGCCAATAAATGAAATTGCGCGAGAAATACCACCCTGCCCATAAATATCAATTAAGAATAACTTGGCAATAACACAAGCAAAAATACCGGCTCCCATAAACCACCAAATACGATTTTTCTTAATAGCGGCAATAGTGATACAGGCTAGTGCAGCCAATGCCCAACTGATAGAAAGCACAGTTTGCAATAAGCGCGAATCATAAAGAGTATCATAGTTCCAATTTAGCTCAGCGAAATCTGCTATTGCACGAATTAAGATACCGTTAAACCAATAAGCAGAAAGTGCAATTATAGCCACTAATAAACTACGTAGAACCCAAAAATTAGCCACTGTCATGTTGCGTATTTTTTGAGTGAAACCTTTACGTATTAAAATTAGAGTCGCAATACTAAATAACCCAGCTTCATCTAGTGGGTTGATTAACGGCACATAACTCCAAAAGGTCAATTTGCCATCTTCTAAATTCGCATAGCAAGATAATACAATTAACCCCACTGTCACAGGGAGCATTGCATACCAGTAAATTAACCCATTACGTTTCATTGGTGGCATTCTATTTTGTTGTAGCCAATAAAGAACAATCACGGTTAGCGTTATCGCCATGACATAAATAAAATACCCCACTTCGTGCATTCCCCATGGCAAAATGGAGACAAACCAATTCACCTGAGTACCAATAAATGCAAGAATTAGCCATAAATTAGCGCTATGAAGTACTCTTTGCATCCAGCGATCACGAAGTTTATACGCATGAATAACAAATAAAACAGAACTACCCAATACAACTGGCCATATAAGAGAACCTTCGCCACGCCCCATCGGGTTTTGGTCATTTAAGAAATCTAAACCAAGATAATAATATCCCGCAATCCATAGGATGGATTGGCAAAGTAGCAATGGCACCCAATTTATATGGATAGCATATAAACGCCAGAACCAAACAGAAATAACGACCAAAACTAAAATAATAAAGCCTTCAGATTCACGGCTCCATGATAAAATATCCGTAAATAAGGGGAGCCAGCAAAACCAAGTCACCAAGCCAATAATTAAGAAACCGTAGCTAAATAAAGTAAAGTTGCTGTCTTCATGACGACGAGTATGGAAAAGCCCTCCGGCCATAAAACATGCGATTAATAGCACTGGCACCATATAAGTACTACTGCGACTCCAATATAAATAAGGATAATCACTTAATAAGGTTATTGCGCTAATAACAATCAATAAAGAGCCAATAGCCGCCATTTTTTTCTGGTTTTGCTGTAAACCGAACCAAAGAATTAACAGCCCTTCTAATGACCAAATAATGGAAGTCCACTCAAATGTTAACGCTAGTGGAATAGCTAAAGTAATAAAACCAGCACCAATAATAATATTCGCTAATGCCATATTTTTGCCAGCAGATTTATAGCGCTTATGTACTTGTAATCCAGTTATCAGATATAACAAACCTACCATCAGTGAAATAAAGGCTGGCAGTAGATCTTCCCCTTGTGAAATAAAGAATTGAAGGGCGATACTAATAAAAGGGGGAACAAACAGAAGTGTATTATCAACAATCAGTTGCTTGCTATGTTCAAAACGCAGTGAAAACAGTTGAGTTAAGGCATTAAATACGACTAAATTAGCGATGATAAAGAGTTGGCTGGATAAATAGTAGTCTGGCTGGTAATTATCTAATCCCCATAAAATGGCAACACCATAAGTCATCACCATACCAACTAAATTTAAAGGGCGCCAAGCTTGCCACACACTAATAACCAAAATACCAATAGACAGCATCAGGTAATAAGAGAACAAGACAACATGGCTTCCACCGCCAGTAGAAAGCAATACAGGTGCTAAATATCCACCTATTGATGCTAAAACGGCTAAACTAATAGTTCGCTGCAATAATGCCAAAGCAATACTTGCGGTACAAATAAGTAACATAAACGCAAATGCCATTCCATATGGCACCATCGTATATAATTTAAAGGCAGCAAAAATAGTGATATACAAGCAACCTATCGCCCCTCCTTGTAAAATCAACCCAAATAATGCCTTTTTGTTTCGTAACCACCAGCCAACTCCTAGTAAGGCTAAGCACCCTACTGCACTGAAAATTAACCGCATTTGCGGTGAAATGATTTCATTTTGCACGCTGTAATTCAGTAAATATGCTACACCTAGGAATAACAGCAGGATACCTATTTTCGCAACCGGGTTTCCTTTAAATAACCAACTAAAGAAATGGCTGAATATTGATTTATCATGACTAACCGTATGCTGATTATTTTGATTTGTATTAGGTTTATTATGATTAAATCGATTTGGGTCAATTTGCTGTACTACCGTGTTATCAAACCTATTTGGGTTAATATTTTCATGAGTAGATTGTTCCCTCATAGAAATCGAGTTCACATTATCAGATAAACTACGTTCTTTTTCAGCTTGCTGGTAAGCAACATGGCTTATTGAGGAGCTCTCTTTAGTTGCTCCCATCTCGTTGTCTAATTTAACGTCCGCACTATCCGCACTAAAAGAAAATTCATACCGCTCTTGCTCTATGGACGCGCCTCGCCCTTCGTCTAAGCTTGGTTGGGGAGATGTCTCATCATCAACGGATATGCTTTGCGTGTATTTTGCTTTTGAAAGTAAAGTTTCTAAAGAGGAAACCTTCTGATTTAACAGCGAAATTTGGTACTGCAACCGACCTGTTCGATTGATGGCAATAATAGCAAGAATCGGAGCTAGCACTAGCAGAAAAACTAATACGAGTCCTACTAGTATCCAAGTATCCACAAATAGGTTTCCTCATAATAAAATTCACAATTTAGAATCTGGAAAATAATGACCACGATTATTGCTAGTGTAGATAGCATTGATCCCCTTGCCAACTAAATGTAATATACTGTTACAAAATAATTTGTTACATTCTGCTTTTAGGTATACCCTCGACAAAAAAGAAGCGATACATCCCTTCTTTTATGACTTATTAATACTCCCATTAGTTATTTTAGTAACTAAGAAAACCCTTAATCATCATTTAATGATAATTTCATTCATAAAGAATAAGTAACTGATATAACTATCTATTCTTAATATTCCTTTTTAGATGCTCAAAAAATTAGTCATTAAAATTTTATTAGTACAATTTTTTTTATTATGTTATCTATATAATAGCTCTATCTTCAAACATTACTCTAATACTTATTATCCTTAAATGACTAAAGTCATTTATAATTATGTTAATTAGTTTCTTAATTAAGCACTGATAAAAACATAAATGTTTTAATTTAAATAAAGTTAATACAAGGGAAAATGTTAACTATAATTTCACTTATTTTTTATACAATAAAGCCTATCGCATAATATCGGGAGAATTTTTAATGCTGACTCACATTATACTTGCTGCTTTAGGGCCCATTGTTCTTGGATTAGCCGTCGGTTGGCTATCAGGTAAATATGGGTTTATCAAACGAGAGTATTCCCAAGCCTTTGCTGACTTTGTAGTTAAAATAGCATTACCATTTGCATTATTTCTAGCTGCTGCACAGGCTCCCCCCTCAGTATTGCTCAATATTGACTACTTATTAGCATTATCTGTAGGACTAATTGCAACATACGTGATTGGTTTTATTTTTGGTAAGTTTATTTTTCGTCATAATAAGAAAGATGCTGCAATGCAAGCATTGTCGGTGTCTTTTCCTGATATGGCCTACTGTGGGCCACCTGTCTTGCTCGCAACTGTCGGGTCATCAGGCTTAATCGCTATGGTATTAGGCAACCTTATTTATACTGTCATTATTATCCCATTTACTCTCTTAATGATCAGTGGCTCACAACAAGGGCATAGTGTCTTTAAATCTGTTGGGAAAGCCATTGCCCAGCCCTTAGTTTTTCTTCCTATTCTAGGGGCATTATTGGCTATTTTTGGTGTTAAATTACCTGAAATATTACAAAACTCAGTTAATGAATTAGGTAAAACAGCAGGCGGAGTCGCTTTATTCTTCCTTGGATTGCTCCTTTCAGGAATCAAACTGACAATAAGTAAGGAAATTATATTTAACGTCTTTATAAAAAACTTTGTTCAAGCCGCTCTTATTTTAGGGACTGGGCTCGCTTTAGGATTACAAGATGATTTACTTAAAGCCGCGTTTATCATTGGTGTATTACCCACCGCGACCGCTGTTCCTGCATTAGCAATTAGTAATCAGGCCTATACGGAAACCTCTGCTGGAACCGTGTTATTAAGTACACTTGCTGCCTTAATTTCGATTATTGGCGGTATCACTATCGTCGAAATGCTTTAGCTTTCAAATTAATGGTAGCCTAAACATAGGCTGCCATTTCATTGCGGCACTAAATTCTCTGTTGCTTTTATCACCTATAATTTGCCAGACAGATCACAAAAAACGTATCATAGAGATAAGTACTTTTCTTTTATACACCTAGGATACGAACAAAAAATGAAAATTAGTGATGAGTTAGCTTCCGCTATCGCTTCCGTTACTGAAGTCGCTGCTGTAGCTGCCTTCGATTGGGTAGGTAAACAAGATAAAAATGCCGCAGATAAAGCCGCTGTTGAAGCAATGAGAAATCGCCTAAATGAAATTGATTTTCATGGCAAAATTGTCATTGGTGAAGGTGAAATCGACGATGCTCCCATGCTATATATTGGCGAGCAAGTTGGCAAACAATCCGGGTCTGTTGGGTTAGATATCGCAGTAGATCCTATTGATGGAACACGTATGGTGGCTTGTAATGAAAAAAATGCCATTGCCGTACTTGCTGCCGCGCCAACGGGAACACTGCTTCAAGCACCTGATATGTATATGGAAAAACTTGTTGTTGGTGCCGCAGCGAAAGGAGCTGTTCACCTAGCAAATCCCCTAGAAAAAAATTTAGAATTTCTTTCCTCCGCACTGAATAAACCCATTTCAAATCTTTCAATCGCAGTGCTTGATAAACCTCGCCATCAACATATTATTAAAACTATCCGTAATTTTGGTGCGAATGTGATTACCATCCCTGATGGTGATGTACTCGCCTCATTACTTACCATTCTTCCGGAGCATCCCATTGATATGATGTATGGGACTGGTGGTGCTCCTGAAGGCATTATCAGTGCAGCCATCGCACGCGCTTTAGGCGGTGATATGCAAGCAAGGCTAATTTCTCGAGATAAAGCCAAAGGTGATAGCGAAGAAAACAAACAGCTCGCGGCACAAGAAATTTTGCGCTGTCAGCAAATGGGGTTAGAAATTGGTGAGGTGTTATCTTTAGACCAGATGGTGAGTACTTCTGATGTCATATTTGCCGCCACAGCTATCACACCAACAATCTTGATGGATGGTGTATCAATAGATGCTTACAGCCGCATTTCAAATACCATTTTGGTTAATGGCCGTGACCGTTCGCTAAAACTGATTAATAATCGCTATTTTAATTAATGCAACAATACAGTATGTCATATATATCAAAAGGGCTTTTCAGCCCTTTTGATTACAACTATTTAAGATGAAAATTAACGCTCAAGAGTCATACGATTTAACATCGGAGCAGTTAAAACCATCAAAATTGCCATCACACCAGTCACTAAACCAATCTTCAGGAATACGTCACTGTACACAGCTAAAGATTCAACTTTACTAGTAAGTTCACCTTCTGGTGCCGCTGCCATTGAGGCAACATACCCTGCGATAAATGCTGCTGCTGAGTTAGTCAGGAACCACGCGCCCATAATAAAGCCCATTAAACGCTGTGGAACTAACTGAGCTACCATCGCAAGGCCAAGACCTGAGATCATCAGCTCACCAATACTTTGGAAGCCATAGCAGATAACTAGCCATTGAACAGAAACAATCCCAGCTTCATTTGCAAATTTCGCACCTAATGGCAAAACTAAGAATGCCGCGGAACATAGCAACATACCAATAGCAAATTTATGTGGCATCGGTAAGTTGTCGCCCATTTTATTATAAATTGCAGCTAAAATTGGGCTTCCAATCATGATCCATAATGGATTCAGAGCTTGGTATTGTGCAGGCTCAATAGAAAAACCAAAAACTTCATGCTCTACGTTATGTAATGCAAAGAAGTTTAGCGATGTAGGCATTTGGCTATAAAGAACAAAGAATACAATCGCTTCAAGCATTAGAATCAATGCAACAATCATGCGGCGACGCGCCGTACCTTTCAGTGCTAATGTTTCTTTGATAAAGATAACTAAAATACCCAAAGAAATAATCGCTAATGCTGTACGAGCAATACCGAGGTTATGCAATAGCCATGTTGAAATCGCAATGAGTGCAACAACACCAGCGACAGTTGCGACCAACCTTGAGATCACGACAGGAGCGAAGTCAGGCTTTGAGCCATGTTGAGAAACCCATTTTTTACACATATAGAAGTTAATCAATGTGATAATCAGGCCTACAACACTAAGAGAGAACGCAACATCCCAGCCATAATGTTTTGCTAACCATGGTGTTGCAATCATTGAGAAGAATGAGCCGATATTCACGGACATATAGTACATGGTGAATGCACCGTCCAAACGAGGGTCGTCTTTTTCATAGCAGGTTGATAACAGTGATGATGGGTTTGCTTTAAACAAACCATTACCAACTGCAATAGTCGCTAAGCCAACATACACCATCGACACGTCATGCCCTGAGAAAGCAACAAATGCGTACCCCGCAATCAGTGTTATCGTTCCAAGAACAATAACACGTTTTGTTCCGAGAACTTTATCCCCTAACCAACCACCTACCGCAACAAAACCATAAACTAATGCTGCAAACGCCGAGAAAAGTGTAATTGATTCTGTTTCTGACATACCCAGCACTTGGCTTAGGTATATTGGAAGGATCCCTTGAAGACCGTAGTAACCAAAACGTTCCCAGAGTTCGATAGAAAAAATAAGATAGAATGAGCGAGGTTGCTTAAACGCGTTAAGACTGACTTCCTCTTTGTTATTTGTTGTGGACACAAGTTACCTCTAGTACAACCTGTACATATGCAAAAAAACCACGGAACGCTCTATGCGCTCTCGCATTGTTATGATCTCAAGAATTCAAAGTTGAAAAGATTCACTTTTGGTAGGAGGAGTATCATTCCCTGACCTCAAAACAAACAAAACTGTGTGTAGACTTGTTTATGGATCTCAAACATAAATTCAATGAGTTAAAGCACATTTGATTATTTATTCAACATTAATTGGCAGATAACCCGCCCAGAACCCAATAATCAATTAAGCCATATACGTTATTTATGCACCAAAATTAAAGAATTAGCTAGTATTAATTACTGCTTGAATTGAATTTAATCGTGATTTACTTCAATTTTTTACAAAATCACCAAATTATTATCGATTACTAATTAGTCATTTGTTTATTAAATGTTAAGAACATTATTCTATAGTGAAACTATAACACCCTGTTTATAACTCTATGATTTATTGCTTTAAACGTTATGGGAAACTAAAAATATCCATAACAAATGAACACTTTTTTCTTTTATGATCTTTTATGATAAGAAAGGATTTAGAGAGTCGCAGCTAAAGAGACATTCAAACTGGAATTTTGGATAAAAAAAAGCCCAGTTGAAAACTGGGCATAATGCATTCTACTCAAGGATCTTTTTGCTAAATTCAAACTATCACTACGTAGGTGCATTATTACATTACTTCGTGTAAAGAAATGAATGATGAGGGTAAATATATGAATGTTTACGCAAGCAAACAGTATATAGATACTACTAAGACACAGTATCACTGAAAAAAGTTCATCTTTTTTTAAATTATTTATGTATTTTTTGCTCTATGCGCTAATAGCAACAATTAACCATCTGATTTAGTAGAATTAATATAAAATGTCTTTCATATCATTGCAGGAACTTATCTAACAAGATAACGTAGCCGTTAAGAGCTTAGTCCAAAGGATGTCATGTGAAAAAAGTATTTTTACTGTTTTTTATCTTTATTAACGTATTTTTCTCTCCTGCCTTTGCAGAAGAAGCGACGCCACTAATTAATGAAAAAACGCTAATTGCACTTGCGGAACAGGGCCAAGCCGAAGCTCAGTTTAATTTAGGTATGTTTTATCAGTCTCACCATCAGTTTGACCAAGCTTTACATTGGTATCTTCTCTCTGCTAATCAAGGCTTTACAAAAGCACAAATTAACCTTGGTTTGATGTACCAACAAGGTACCGGGGTTAAGTTAGATGAGAAACAAATGCTGCACTGGATGAGCAGAGCAGCCGAAAATGGTGATCCTATTGGCCAAATGAATATGGCCGAATATACCTTATACGGCCTTGATAATTTATTAGAGAAAAACCCAGAAAAAGCAGAACAGTGGCTAGAAAAAGCGGCCGAACAACATTTTCAACCTGCTATGCTCACCCTCGCCTATTGGTATGAAGAGGGAAAAGCTGTTACAAAAGACCAGCAAAAAGCCCAAAAAATATATCTTGCTCTTGCTGAAAAAAACCATCCTCAAGCACTCTATTTATTGGGTTATCAGGCTGCTGTAGGCATGTATGATAAGGTGAACTACCCTCTTGCCTTTCAATATTTTACCCGTGCCGCAGAATTGGGTTTTTCCCCCGCACAAAATAGCTTAGGTATGCTGTACCTAACCGGGCAAGGCACCCCAAAAAATACCCAATCAGCCATAAAATGGCTAACCCAAGCCGCTGAACAAGGTGAAGTTTCCGCTCAATTTAATGTTGCGCTTATTTATGCGCGCGGTGATGGTATCAAGGCTGACCAAGCAAAAGCGTGTCACTGGTTTATAAAAGCCGCTCAGCAAAATAGTGTCGATGCGCAATATGCAGCAGGAGCCTGCTACCAATATGGTATGGGTGTTGAAGCCGATGATAAAAAAGCCCTACGCTGGTATCAACTCGCAGCCGCTAAAGGCCATGAGCGTGCTGAAAAGAAAGTGTTAATTTTAGAAAATAAACACAAGTGATCTTGATAGTAAAAATACTTCTACCCTATCGATAATAGTAATAAATATTTAAAATATAATGTTATAAATTCAATTAGATGACCATTAAATTTTGTCACTGATAATCTATCAATTTATCTTTATATTAGTTTGATAAGTGTCAAAAAGGAGAGCTTAATGGACAAGAAAATGAATTTGGCTAGTAAAGATTTTTCTACGTCTTTACTCTCAGGGGAAGGCAAAAATGATTACGAAAAATATATCAGAACTGAAACATTATTATCATTACAGCGTACTAAAGAAAATTGGCTGCATCGCGATGAATTAATATTTCAAATTACCCATCAATCAACAGAGTTATGGTTAAAATTAAATAACGAAGAAATAACAGAAGCCATACATGAACTACAACACCACCGAGTTACTCATGCTATCGCCTTGATACAACGTGCGAAAGAATGCATTCATTTAGTCACTGAGCAAATTAACATACTCAATCATCTCACTCCTCATGATTTTTTAACTATACGTCCCGCATTTGGAACAGGTTCTGGTATGGATTCACCTGGATGGCATAACGTTACCATGAGCGCGAAAGCGTTATACAAGCGATTTCAACTTTATATTAAAGAAAAAAATATTGATTTAATTCAGGTGTATACAAAATCAATCCATGATGAAGTATTCAATTTATGTGAAGCGCTAATTGGCTGGGATGAGCAAACTATCTTATGGCGTATGCGTCATTACCAAATGGTGATACGCACAATAGGCCATAATAGTATAGGAACAAAAGGCACAATGTCAGACACAATGGCACAACGGATTTATCTAAAGCATTTCCCACAATTATGGAAGGTTCGCTCGACTCTCACAATGAACGCTAATCAACATGTAAGTGATTTACCCAAATAGCCTCTGAAGCATAATATGCGATCAACAAAAATTGATATGTAATACACCAGAAAATCTACATTGAATATAATCAATGCAGATTTTCTGGCGGTGTAGCTACTTATTTTAACATTCACTCATATCTTGCCACGGTAAATTCGCTGCGGTCGGCCAACTTTGCCATACTCAATTTCGGCTTCAATTTTATCCTTCGCTAAACAATACTCCAAATAACGCCTTGCAGTGGTACGACTGAGTTTGATGGTTTCAGCAATACTTTCTGCCGTATATTGCACATCAGGTTCAGTGAACAAAGCGAGTATTTTTTCAAGTGTAATAATATCAATGCCTGTTGGAAGTTCTTCCTTTGATTCCCCTCGCGCATAGGTATTGAACATATCATCAATTTTACTTTGGTTGGTTTTGCTATTGTCCTGTACAACAGATTTACGTTGAATATACCTATCCAATGTTTGGCCTAAACGCTCATAGGCAATTGGCTTCACTAAATAGTCAAAAACGCCTAAACGAATAGCTTCAGAAACCGTATCCATATCACTTGCAGCCGTAGTAAATACAATGTCTGCATTATTCCTTTCTTGTATTAACTCATGAACCAGATCAATCCCTTTACCATCTGGTAAATAGTTGTCTAATAAAATCAGGTCTGGTTTCATGTATTCAATCATTTTTCTCGCTTCAGCAAGGTTACCTGCAAGCCACACTTTCTCACATGCGGGATAGGCTTTTATATATTCACTGTGCATTTCAGCAAGTAGTAACTCATCTTCCACAATGAGGATTTTTATCTTAATCATTTTATATCTTCACTTTCGGAATAAAAATTGAAAATACTGTACCATGCGGTTGATTTTCTTCAATAATAACCGCACCATTACAGCGTTTAACATAAGACGCAACAAGATATAACCCGATACCATGGCCATCTGTCACATCGGTTTTCGTTGTCACACCGCGCTCGAACCATTTATCTTGCATTTCTGATGGGAAACCACACCCCTGATCCGCGACTTCAATGACAATCTCCTTCCCTTCATCAGAAAGGTATAATTCTACTTGTTTATTACCCTGATTATTTTTCAAACTTGCTTCAAATGCATTATCGAGTAAATTTCCCAATATCGCACAAAATTCAGTACTATTTAACGAATCGGGTAATTCATGCAACTGACTACCGGCAATAAATTTTAACTGTAACCCTAGTTCTTTAGCTCGATGGTGCTTACCAAATAATAAACCAGCAACCTGCTTATCAAAAAACTGCCCGCGAAGTGTATCAATTAATTGCTGCTGAGATTCTGATTCCCCTTTAATCAAAGCCAACGCTTGGTCATATTCTTTCATTTGCAATAACCCACTTAATGTTGACATCCAATTAAGATGTTCGTGCCGCAAAGTGCGTAAATTTTCAATATATTGACGAACTTGGGTCAACTGAGAGTTTAACGATTCAATATCATTTTGACTACGAAAGCTAATAACTGCCCCCACCAGATGTTCACCATCACGGATCGCAACCCGGTTTGCAATCACATTTAAACCATTAAACTCGCCAATCACATCATGCTTAGTTGTTTCAAGATCGGTAATAAAAAAATCAGCTGGCGATATATGCTCTGATACAAATGTTCCTGTTAACTGACCCAATGGCTTACTTAGGGATAACATCTTTCTCGCATTTGAGTTGATATTGATTATTTGCCCTTGTGTATTTACCGCAATCACACCTTCAAAAACGGCTTCAAATATTCCTTTTTGTACTAACACCAGTTGAGTAATCTCTTCAGGTTCCATTCCCAACATTTGTTTTTGAATTAAACGTGAAAACCCCCAAGATAAAAACAGCAAAATAACCAATATTCCTAAAAAGGTAGCACCTGTTTGCACAAACAATTCACTGCGTGACGTATCAATTTTGTTTGATAAGTAACCAATAGAAACTACGCCAATCACTTTACCTTGTTCATCAAAAATAGGCGTCTTAGCTCTAACAGCATTTCCCATCGAACCTTCGCCATTAATGAAATAACTTTCTCCTTTATCTAAAGCACCTGGTTTGTTCCACTGCATTTCAAAACCAATTTTTTGGCTATTTGGGTGATATAACCGAATTGATTTTTCATCACCGATAACCACATAATCATAGTTGGAATCTTGGTTTAGTTTGTCAGCAATAACCTTCAGTCTCGGAATATCTCTATTCTTTACTGATTGCACCACACCATCAATAGAAGCAATCAGCTTTGCTTGGCTCATCGCTAACGATTGAATGTTTGCAATCAATCGATTTTCAGCCGTATCCGTGAAATATTTGCCCAACCCGAACGTTAAAAAAACAGAAACAATCAATAACAGAAAAAAAACTCGTACTGAAAATGAAACTGAATTTACTTTTTTCAATGAAGAGAATGCATATTCTTTTTTCATGTTATATCTCGTTACTGGCTGAAAAGTAAAAAATTTGTTAATTCAAAAAAGGTAGGATAACCGATAAATCGGATTCAAGCCAAAGGTATAATACACATATTAATAATTAAACACATTAAAACCAAGCAATAAAAAACATATCCAATAATTAAAAACTTTAAAACCATTAAACAAATACAATCTCATTTAAGAAACATGAAATAGGTCAAATATATTAAATACAGTATCTTTAATATAAATATCAGAGAGGATAATTAAATAAGAATTTATATTTAATTCTATAAGAATAACCAAAAATATTTATTTAATTAACTTTAACATTAGCAACATTTTAAAAACATCTCTAAATGAGATGCAGGATACTATTATGTTCGAAAACATAACGTTTAACCAAGTAAAACGTCATGAGAACAGGAAACTTGCTGAAATAACTCAGTTTTTAAAGGAAAACGATTTAGAGCTTGATTCAAGCATTGACGTTTTTATTACAATCTCACGCAATGAAAAATTAATTGCGTGCGGAGGCTTAGCAAAAAATGTTATTAAATGCGTTGCTATTAGTGATGATGCTCGAGGTGAAGGCCTTGCATTAAAATTAGCAACAGAACTGGTTAATCTTGCTTACGAAAATAATACAACTCATTTGTTTATTTATACTAAATTTCAAAATGAAAGCTTATTCCAACAATGTGGCTTCCATACTATTGCCACCGTTCCTGATATTATGGTGTTAATGGAAAACAGTTGCTGTTATCTAAAACGTTATATCGAAAGTTTAAAAGCACAACGTAAGGAAGGAAAAAAAATTGGCGCAATCGTCATGAATGCCAATCCCTTCACCCTTGGCCATCGCTATTTAATAGAACAAGCCGCGAAGGCCTGTGACTGGCTACACCTATTTGTTGTCAAAGAAGATACCTCTCGTTTCCCTTATAAAGTTAGATTAAATTTAATCGAAGCTGGGACTAAAGGAATAGAAAATCTCACTATCCACAAAGGCTCCGAGTATATTATTTCTCGGGCGACTTTTCCTTGTTACTTTATTAAAGACAAAACGGTTGCCAATAACTGTTATACCGAAATAGACATTAAGATATTTCGTCAATATATCGCCCCTGCTCTGGGGATAACCCATCGATTCGTAGGCTCGGAACCATTTTGCCAAGTCACCAACCAATATAACCAAGACATGCGCTTTTGGTTAAAAACCGATGCTATGAATTTTCCACCTATAGAACTCGTTGAATTTCCGCGAACAATCATCAATGGAACGGCAGTTTCTGCCTCACAAGTTAGACGATTGCTCGCTAAAAAAGATCTTGCGGCGATTAAGCCGATTGTACCTGAGGCAACCTATCAATATTTACAAGAGATGGTCGCCAATCAAGTCGCATCCGCTCAAAGCCACACCGAAAGTTCTGAATTAGCCATAGGTGAAATATGAAGATAAAACACGCAGCAGTAGCTGGCACACTTGAATCAAGTGATGTCATGGTTCGTATCGAACCGCTAGAAGACACTCAAGAGGTCTCAATACAAATTACCAGTAGTGTTGAAAAGCAGTTTGGGGATGCTATCGCAAAAATCGTACAAGAAATGATTCAGCAGCATGATATTCAAGGAGCACAAATCATTGTAGATGATAAAGGTGCACTGGAATGCGTACTTAAAGCGCGTTTAGAAGCCTTATTGGCTCGCGCCTGTGATATCGACTATCTGCCTTGGGAGGATAAATAATGACTCCAGAACAAAAATCACGTACACGCAGAAGTATGCTATTTGTGCCCGGTTCCAATGCAGCCATGTTAAGCAATTCCTTTATTTATAAAGCGGATGCTTTAATGTTCGACCTTGAGGACTCTGTAACTTTACGCGAAAAAGACACGGCTCGTCGCTTGGTTTACCATGCATTGCAGCACCCGCTTTATCAAGATATTGAAACCATTGTACGGGTCAATGCATTAGATTCCGCCTTTGGTGTTGCTGACCTTGAGGCCGTTGTTCGTGGTGGTGCAAATATTGTCCGCCTTCCTAAAACAGATACTGCGCAAGATGTTATTGATATTGAAAGTGAAATCTTACGTATAGAAAAAAGTTGTGGCCGCGAAGAAGGTAGCACGGGTTTGCTCGCCGCTATCGAATCTCCAATGGGCATCACTCAAGCAGTCAATATTGCTCATTCATCACCAAGACTTATAGGCATCGCATTAGGTGCCGAGGACTATGTCCGCAATTTGCGCACCGAGCGGTCTCCAGACGGCGTAGAACTCCTCTATGCTCGGTGCGCCATTTTACAAGCCGCTCGTTCAGCCGGTATTCAAGCGTTTGATACCGTATATTCTGATGCGAATAATGAAGAAGGTTTCCTACGCGAAGCCGCTCACATTAAACAGCTCGGCTTTGATGGCAAATCATTAATTAACCCAAGACAAATTGAGTTACTTCATAATTTATATGCACCAACTCAAAAAGAAGTCGACCATGCACAGCGTGTTGTTGAAGCCGCTGATGCTGCAGCCCTTGAAGGTAAAGGTGTGGTTTCATTGAACGGGAAAATGGTCGATGGCCCAGTTATTGACAGAGCTCGCCTCGTGTTATCACGAGCAGCATTATCAGGAATTCGGGAAGAGTGAGGGGCAATAAAATGACAAATAATACTCAGCGCCAGGCTCGCGTATCAGCCTACTTACAACCAAATACTGACGATGTACTACGTGAATTTAAAGATATCGGCAAAGTACAACAACAGGTACAAAAGCCGAGAAATCGCAAATTATGTGATGACTTACAAGTCGCGATCCGTCGTTCTGGTCTTAAAGATGGTATGACTATTTCTTTCCATCACGCCTTCCGTGGTGGAGATCTTACGGTCAATATGGTGATGCAAGTCATTGCTGAAATGGGTTTTCGCAACTTAACTCTTGCATCTAGTTCATTAAGTGCTTGCCATTCACCACTTGTTGAACATATTCGTCATGGTGTTATCCGTAAAATTTATACCTCTGGTATCCGAGGCCCACTCGCTGAAGCCATTTCACGTGGTGAATTAGAAGAACCTGTACAAATTCATTCGCATGGTGGAAGAGCTAATTTAATTCATAGCGGTGAACTAGTTATTGATGTGGCGTTCATCGGGGTTCCTTCTTGCGATGAGTACGGTAATGCCAATGGCTACACCGGAAGCGCAAGTTGTGGTTCTTTAGGTTACGCCAAAATTGATGCTGAAACCGCGAAAAAAGTGGTGATGCTCACTGAAGAGATATTAGATTACCCCCATAACCCATCCAGTATTAAGCAAGATGAAGTCGATTACATCGTCAAAGTTAAACGGGTGGGTGATGCCGATAAAATTGGGGCTGATGCGACACGTATGACGTCGAACCCTCGTGAGCTGCTGATTGCTCGTACTGCAGCTGATGTTATTGAAAAATCAGGTTACTTCAAAGATGGTTTTTCATTACAAACGGGTACGGGCGGGGCTTCTCTTGCCGTCACTCGCTTCCTTGAAGACAAAATGAGACGCCATAATATTCAAGCAGGCTTCGCACTTGGCGGTATTACCTCAACTATCGTTGATCTGCATGAAAAAGGGTTAATTCGTAAATTATTGGATGTCCAAAGTTTTGATAAAGCGGCAGCTGAATCACTCGCTCGCAATCCGAATCATATTGAAATCAGTGCTAACCAATATGCGTGTTTTGATTCAAAAGGTGCTTCCGTTGATATGCTTGATGTCGTTGTGCTCAGCGCGTTAGAAATCGATACTCGCTTTAATGTCAATGTGTTAACGGGTTCTGATGGCATTATTCGTGGTGCATCTGGTGGCCATAGTGATACAGCTGTTGCATCAAAATTATCTATCATTGTTGCACCACTGGTACGTGGCCGTATTCCAACACTCGTGGATGAAGTTCTCACGTGTGTTACACCTGGTTCCAGTGTCGATATTCTTGTCACTGACCATGGAATTACAGTTAACCCTGCTCGTCCTGAATTAAAACAGCAACTTGAAAGCCAAGGTATTAAAACCGTTTCAATGAGCTGGTTACGCGAACGAGCACAATTATTAACTGGTACTCCTAATCCAATTGAATTTACAGATAAAGCTGTTGCGGTCGTTCGTTATCGTGATGGCTCAGTCATTGATGTTGTTCATCAAGTGAAGGAGTAAATATGTTTTACCCACTGCCTGATACTCAAGAGCAATTTGAAATTTCTTTACCTGAACTGTTGGGTAGCCGAGATGTCCGTCAGGCTCGCCAACAAGCGTGGATTGGTCTCCATCAGGTAACCTTGATTTCATTTACTGTCGTTTTTCCTGGAGCTGTCAAAGACAACTCTCTTGTTAGACATGTGTTTAATCAGGGCCTAAATGCGCTTAAACAAATTGCTTCATGCGGGCCGTGGGTGTTTTTATCACAACAATCTTGGGCATTAAAAACGGGGCCGGAATGCTTGGCTGCCATTGACGGGGATGCTATCGAGATTAAAAAAGCGTTAATTCGCATGGAAGAATCGTCTGCTGTTGGTCGGTTATGGGATTTTGATGTGTTTGATGCGAATGGACAACAATATTCACGCTCACAATTAAATCTGCCACCAAGACAGTGCTTAATTTGTGAAAATGAAGCGAAAACTTGTGCTCGTCAACGGACACATTCATTGGTTGAGATACTTAATCGTATCGAGGAGTTAGCGCATGCAACCTATTAAACAACTCAGCCATATAAATGATAAATTAACCCACTATTACAGCCAATTAGCATGGCAGGCGATGTTAGCTGAAGTGAATTTAACCCCTAAACCCGGGTTAGTGGATAAACACAATACCGGTGCCCATAAAGATATGGCACTGACAGATTTTCATTTAAGTGCCAATGCCATCGCGACACATTTTCCACGATTTTTGCAGGCCGGTGCTCAACACAAAAATTGTCTTGTAGAGCAACTATTACCCCACATTCGTCCTATCGGAATGGATTGTGAAAGGTCGATGTTCCATGCAACAAAAGGGGTCAATACCCATAAAGGCAGTATTTTCTCCTTAGGTTTAGCTTTAACCGCAATAGGCCGTTTGATTGCACAGCAACAATGTGTCTCACCTGAAAATATCAGCTTATTGGTTGCTAGTATGTGTAAGGGAATTACCAGTGAACTTAAACAAAAAACCGAAAACCCTACCGCTGGCCACCGCCTATATCAGAAACATGGGCTAACAGGTGCAAGAGGTGAAGCTGAGGGCGGTTATTCGTTAGTAATCAAACATTCACTTCCTTATTATTTGCAGCAACTTGCTAAAGGCAAACTCGCCGATATCGCTCTACTTGATACCTTAATTTTACTCATGAGCCTGAATGATGATACGAATATTGTCAATCGTGGTGGTATCAAGAGTTTAACGTGGATCAAGCAACGTGCAAAACAGCTATTAACTGCTGGTATAAATACCCATGATGACTTAGTTAAGGTTAAACATTTCGATAGTGAATGTATTCAGCTAAATGTGAGTCCAGGGGGAAGTGCGGATTTATTAATTCTAACTTGGTTTTTTGCTCGATTACCCAATCAATCCTTTATTTAACATTACGTATTTTTTAACATTAATAAAACAGGAATAATTTAAAAATAAAACAATTTAACCAAATAAAAACCAATTAATTATTTAACTAAATTATATACCTTAGAGTGAATTATTATTGAAAATTAAAATCATTATATTTCATTCAAGATACAGCCATATTAAAAATTATCATTTTAACAAATTCCTAATATTAAAGTTCATTCAATTTAATATTAAATAAATTTAATATTGATTTAATCAAGGAAATTGGCTTATGCAAAAAGAAAAAATATGGAAGCTATTCGTGTTAATAGCCATTCCAATTATTATTGCGTTAATACCTACACCAACGGGGCTACCACATATTGCGTGGTTGTTATTCGGTCTTTATCTTGCCGCTATTGTCGGTTTGGTACTTAAACCATATTCAGAGCCTGTTATTTTATTAGCCACTATTGCTGCAAGTGCAGTAATTATTGGAGTAACAGGTACTAAAGATGTCAAAGCAAGTGAAGTTTTAAGTGGATATGCATCCGGTACGACATGGCTTGTATTTGCTGCATTTACTCTGAGTGCTGCCTTTGTTATTACTGGTTTAGGTAAACGTCTTTCTTATATTTTGATTGGTAAATTAGGCGGTACAACATTAGGGCTCGGTTATGTAACCGCAATCCTTGATTTAATTATCGCTCCTGCGACGCCATCGAATACAGCACGTGCTGGGGGAATTGTTTTCCCAATTATCAATAGTGTGGCCGTTGCTTTAGGGTCTGATCCAGAAAAAAGCCCACGTAAAGCAGGTCACTACCTCCTCGTCAACGTGTATATGGTGACCAAAACCACCAGCTATATGTTCTTGACAGCAATGGCGCCGAATGCACTCGCCCTTGCCATGATGAGTGACATTATGGGCATCCATTTAAGTTGGGGCGGATGGGCACTTGCCGCCTCTGTACCGGGTTTAATTATGCTGATTTTGACGCCGTTAATGATCTACAAACTGTATCCGCCTGAGTTGAAAAAGGTGAATAACAAAGAGATCGCAGCTAAAGGCCTTGAAGATTTAGGCCCAATGACTATGCGTGAAAAATTGCTGGGGATTGTCTTTGTTATCGCGCTGTGCGGCTGGATTTTCTCTGACCTTATCGGTGTTAGCGCGTCTAGCGTCGCGATTGCGGTCATGGCATTAACCCTGATCCTCGGTGTTGTAACTTGGGATGACGTACTGAAGAATAAAGGTGGCTGGAATACCCTGATTTGGTACGGTGGTATTATCAGTATGTCAGGCGTACTCACAAAAGCAGGCTTCTTCAAGTGGCTCGCAGATACCATGAGCCAATACCTTTCTTTCGGTGACCAAGCGATGCTGGCGTTCTTTGTCATCATGTTCATCAGTGTTGCCATTCGCTACTTATTCGCCTCTGGTGGTGCCTACGTTGCAGCCATGGTGCCGGTATTTGCCACTGTAGGTATGGTTGCAGGGGCTCCTCCGATGTTACTCGCTCTAGGCTTGCTGTTCTCGAATGCTTACGGCGGAAGCGTAACTCACTATGGCGGCGCCGCAGCACCTATCGTATTCGGTGCGGGTTATAACGATATCCGTTCTTGGTGGATCATTGGCGGGTTAGTGGCCTTCATTAGCTTATTCGTTCACATGACTATCGGTTTAGGTTGGTGGGAGATCTTGATTAGCATGGGGCTGATTTAATGCGCTCTATTCTAATCTCTCATTAAATTATTCCATGGGGCGCAATGCAAATTGTGCTCTAAACCCAAATATAACGGTAATTCACGCTAATCCTCTAAATAGTTCGGGTTGTAACAAGGCGGCAAAACAAAGGCATCCCAAGGAGCATACACAACCGCCACTGCGGGAAACTGAACGGGTTTACCCTAATAATATTAAACAGATTTTATCCTAGTAATATTAAACAGGTTTACCCTAAATAGTTCACGTTGTGGCAAGGCGGCAAGTGAAGGCATCCCATGGAGCATACAAAAGTATGTGACTTGGGTGACTGAAAGAAGCCAACA
>NZ_JAMPQO010000004.1:0-27817 GCF_028482485.1 Providencia sp. PROV116
CAGGCACAGCGTGAAATATAACGGGTAAACAGATGAAAAAAATTCCTTGTACCTTAATGCGTGGCGGCACCTCGAAAGGCGTATTCCTTTTAGCTGACTCCCTTCCTAAAGACATAAAACAACGGGATGAGCTGATCCTAGCGATTATGGGGTCTGGTCATGCTTTGCAAATTGATGGCATTGGTGGTGGCAGCCCACAAACCAGTAAAGTCGCTATTATTAGCCCTTCAACTCACCGTGATGCTGATATTGATTATTTATTTGCTCAGGTTTCTATTACTGAGCGCATTGTTGATACGGCACCAAATTGTGGCAATATTCTTTGTGCCGTAGGTTCTTTTGCTATTGAAAAAGGCTTGGTGCCCATCACAGGAGAAACAACGACTGTGAGGATCCGTAATGTCAATACAAACACCTTCGTCAACTCTACTGTACAAACGCCTGATGGCCATGTCGATTATGATGGTGACACCGAAATTGCGAGTGTACCCGGTCATGCCGCGCCTGTTGCACTGACATTTTTAAATGCTTGTGGAACTAAAACAGGAAAATTGCTCCCGACTGGCCACGCTATTGACACCATTGAAGGTATTGATGTTAGTTGTATTGATATGGCGATGCCTGTGGTGTTAATTGATGCCCCTCAGCTTAATAAAACCGGTTATGAAACCGCAGAACAGCTTGAAGCTGATGCCGAATTTATGCAAAAGCTAGAAGCTATTCGTATACAAGCAGGCGCAGTGATGGGACTTGGTGATGTTAGCAAAAAAGTTATTCCTAAACCTATATTGATTTCACCTGCCATTCACGGTGGAACAATTAATGTCCGTTATTTTATGCCACATAAATGCCATGGCGCACTTGCCGTGACTGGTGCTATCGCCATTGCGACAAGTACTATTGTTCCTAATAGTATTACTCAGCAATATATTCACTCTGTTGATATGAATAATATTTCCATTGAACATTTAAGTGGAAAATTTGACGTATCGTTAAACCAGCAAGGCAATTCACCGGAAGGGATTCAGGCATCAATTATTCGTACAGCGAGAAAACTCTTCGAGGGCGATGTGTACGTTCCTTAAAACTAATATCACGTCCTGCCTCTAGCTAAGAGGCAGGCGATTAATTTTACTTTTCTGCAAGTAACGGTTCAAAATTACCGTCAATATAATAGGAAACCTGATGGGCTTCATCTGGCGTTGGTAATTCTAACTTCCCTGCCATTTTTTCCATAACCAGCTCTGGAACCGCATATTTACGCTGTTGATTTTGTTGTCGCCACTGTTTAAATGGCACTTCCAAATAAACTAAATGAACTTTGGCTTGGTAGCGTTCAAATAAACTGATCATACTGGCACGTAGCGAAGCACTTAATGAGGTCGCATTCCATATAAAATCCGTTTTCGTTCGCAAAAAAACCTTAGCCTGTTCTTTCGCTTGCTGCGCCACCCAGCCTTGGGCATTTTTATCTGCTGGGTTAATTTTATGTTCTCGGCGAATATCATCTAAACATACCACCGGAGTTCGTGGGTAAAACTGTTTGATAAAATGGTCTTTTCCCATCCCCGGCAAACCACATAGCATAACGACTTCGCTCCCAGTTTCTTCAAAAGGTTGATAATCTGTAGTACCTTTTTGGTGATGAAAATAATGGAAACGCCCAGCTTGCGAAGCAAATGATTTAGGTTGGTCCCAACAACCCTGCTCACGACAGAACAACTCAAATAGTTCGATTCTGACCAACAATTCCGCTTTATCTTCACACGTACGCCCTATCGCATCGGCTTTCGCTAGCATACACAATAAAGACATTTCAACGCGCAACGAGGCGGCAAATAACGTGCGTTCAGGATCTGGCTTTTCCATTAACCAAAGCGGTAAACCATGAAATCGAACTAAAGCTGCAATTTGTTCACGAATAGCAAAAGGAGTTTCTATTTGTCGAAATAATATATTGCGTACCGATAACTCGCCTTTTTTGGCATGTCCAGGCGAATGAATTCGCCCTTCTTCATCTTCTTTTGTTGTACTGCGTTTTTCGACGTCATGTAGCAACGCTGCCGCCCAAACGATTTGTTGTTTAAGTTCTGGAAGCTGTTGATATTCAGGTAACCCCTCCAAAGCCGCTAACACCATTTGAGTGTGAATAGCCACATTGCCTTCCGCATGGTGCAAACGGTCTTGCGGCACATGTTGCATATCACACACAAAATCGAACTCTCTTTCAAGCTGTGCCCAATCACGATATTGGGTTAATTGCCAACTCATGGTTGTTCTCCTTGTAATTCAAAGGCCAGCTTGGCTCGCTGCCAATGCCGCTTCCAGTGGATATCCGTTTTGACATGGTTTTTACGCACATATTTAAAAACATGTGCCATAAAATCATCCACATGAAACCCTTGACTATCACGGCTCACAATCCCTTCCATGCTACAGGCTTTCCCTGTGTGAGTATCACGCGCAATAAATTGGCTATCTAATGATGCAGCAGTAATTAATGAACTTGCATATTCTTGCTTGTCCATATGTTTACTGAGTGATAAATCTAATTGGGGGACAGTTGGAAAATCAAATAAAGCCGCATAAAATTGCACCTCTTCCCAACTAAGCCAATACTCCCCTTGCCTAACAGCAAACACATAGAAATAATCTTCAATATGTTGATATTCAATGGAATGTATTGCATAAAGGTTTTCACCGAATAGTTCAATATCCCCTAAATCATCTTTAATCAACTGCCAACGTTGGCGAATTTGCTGGCTCCATGCCGATTGAGTTGGAGCCCCATGAGAGCGCGCAAAAACCCCATAACGGTTTAAGCAATTATTTTCACCATCCAGTTTTTCTGTGTGAATCAGTTTGTCTATATTTTGGATGTGCGACCACCAATCGCTATTAATGCGATCATCACTAGTCGTACCAGGGGAGAACGGATAGTGATACGTTCTACCATACTTTCTTGATTGCATATTCATCATGCTTTCTCTAAAGAAATAGAAATAACCACAAATCTTTTTGCTAGATTTGCGTCTTTAATTGTTGAGAAATCAAGTGTAGGTATTACATATCTATTCCGAGTAACGGCCTCATTTTTACTTAGCTAAGGGTCAAAATTAGCGAAATTAAAGGAAAACAGTTAAATTTTAGTCTAATTGTCAAGAAAAAGGCTATCAATTTATTCCTAATCTCATTGCTAGCGATATTATTCAACCGCTATCTGGCTTTCATCTAAGGAATATTTCACTATCACTTTATTACGATACAAACAATTATCTTGCAAAGTACTAGGTTCTTGTCCTTTAGTTGTCACTTTTTGCCAAATTTCGTTATGCCGGTATATAACTCCATTTTCTCGGGTAAACTTATGGTTTTTCTCATAAATATGGTATTTATGTTCACGTGAGGTACAACTCAATAACTCCCCTTCGAGTTGATGCTCAGCGATATTAAATACCAATTGAAAAGCACTTTGTGTCGGATTATAGAAAACCAAATCGATATAATTATAAAAGATTGCCGCCCCTGAACCAAAAGGCAATACACGACCTTCATCTGGAAATGGGTCAAAACTATGATTAGCGCGCTCAACCACTTGCAATGGAGAATGCAATACCATCCAATGAATTAAATTACTTAGTTGGCAAATTCCCCCGCCAATCCCTGAACGAGCTTCACCAAATGAAAGTTCCATACCTTCAAGAAAACCTCTGCGCGAAGTCGGTTTTCCTACGAGCCGACAAAATGAAAAATATTCTCCTGGGTAAATAATAACCCCATTCATCGCTTCGGCAGCAATACGCAAGTTCGTTACTTTGTTGTATTGCAAACGTAGGTCTGATTCACCTAATTTACGGATCAGCTTAGATGTATGCTTGTTGTAGCGATACTCAAGGCGTTCACTGGATTTTGACTTCGCATAATGCTTGGCAGAACATACCCAATGCAATCTTCGAACTAAGCGCTTTTGAGTTACGCGCAGCCAATAGAGAATAGGATGATAGGAAGAAAGTGGCCTACGCATAACAAACCTTATTGATATAATTAACCAATAAATCATGTCATAGCCATTCGTATTACGACATAGTAACTATCTGATAGTTAATACGTGATAGTTGAATAGCTAAAAAATAATCAAACCCTAGTTACCTATCACTAGAATTTACTTTCGAAGCCAAAAACGCGGTGGCAAGCAAGATGAAGATGGTTTGATATAAGGATTTAAGAAGAGATAATTTGCTCTAAGGATTTCATGTCACAGCTAGGCCGCAAAAAAGTAAATCCCTAGGAGCATACACAAGTATGTGACTAGGGTTTACTTTTGAAGCCAACGAGCAAATTAATACAAGCCGAGTAGCGCCCCAACTGCTAACAAAAAGAAACTAAACAACCAAATCCAACCAAATGAATAGCGTAAGTGACGGCCCATATCAATTCCAGCCAAACCCATTGCTAACCATGCTGCTGGTGAAAATGGGCTCACGAAGGTTCCCGCGTTGTTACCTATCGCCATGGCGTAAACAACGGAAGATGGGTCAACACCAACTGTGGCTGCAATTTGTTGAATTATTGGTAATAAAGCAAAATAGTAAGCATCTGTACTCGTAAAAATATCCATCGGTACACCTAAAATACCGACAAAAATATGGACTTTAGAAACCCATTCTGTTGGTAAAATAGCCGTTAAGTCTGTTGCAATTGACTCAAGCATCCCACCTTCAGATAAAATACCTAAGAATGCTCCCGCTGCTAATATTATGGCCACCATTCCCAACGCTTGCGGTGCATGGGCTGCCAAAATTTTCATTTGGTCCCTAGGGTTAGGGAAGTTAACCATTAAAGCAATGGAAAGTGCGATCATAAAAACATAAGGCGCTGATAATAATCCGAATGCTAAACAGATAACAGATGCGATGATTAACCCACCATTGATAAGTGGTTTTTTGGGTTTCTGAACTGTATCGCTTATATCTGCAGTGTCATCACTAACAGGTAGTAAAGAATCCATTTCATATGGCGTAGTGCCTTTCAAACTTGCCGCTGCAATACGTCTTTTCTCACGTAATCCCATCAGAATAGCAAATACCACTGCGCCAGCCATGCCAATTAATTGTACAGGGATCAAATGTTGCCATAGAGTCGAGGCGTCAATTCCAGTGACAGCCGAAGCTCGACCTAATGGGCCACCCCAAGGTACCATATTCATGACCCCCATACTGGCGCACATCAGCAATAACATTAAATAAGGGCTCATCCCTAGTTGGCGGTATAAAGGTAATAAGGCAGGAATAATAATTAAGAATGTCGCAGCGCCTGACCCATCTAAATGGACAACCCCCGCAATTAACGTTGTCATAATACAAACAATAATAATATTTCCACGCGTCATTTTAACCATAAAACGAATCAACGGATCAAAAATGTGCAGGTCTTTCATTAAGCTAAAAAATAAAATCGCAAATAAAAACATCGCAGCGACTTTTGACACTTTATTAATACCACTTTCAAAGAATACTGAAATTTCAGCAACAGAGTAACCAGCAAATAAAGCACCAATAAAGGGGATACAAGACATTGCGATAATTGGGCTAACTTTCCCCATCATCAATAATGTTACTATCGATAAAATGATTAAAATACCAATAATTGTCAGCACATCTACTTCCTTCTTAGAATTATATTTTTCAGGTGAACACAAAATTTAGCTTGGCTTGCATTAGCTTAACAAGCTTGTTTCTTATATAAACCCTTGAATATAACCGCAAGGAATATTTTATATTTTTGCTTCACAAACAATGCATTAATTCTTATTTAAATTATCATTTAAAATAAAAAAATAGCTTTATTCTCTATTAGAACCATTAAAACCATAAGCAGAAATTAACGCCACTCTAAGTTGGTGGTAATTAATTTTATTTATAAGTTACAGAATTATAACAATCAAAAAATAATAGTTATTATTATATTTTATTTTTTATCTAATTTTTTTATATTTTTTCCCTCGTTTTTCATTATGTTGCTAGGGAAATATACTTTTTATGGTTTTGAACAAATATGCAAAATTTCACTTGATTTTCTATCAACGATCCGCTGTAAAAACAAAATTTCCCCCGTAAAACCACACCATCTCACAAAAAAAACTTGGCTAACCGAGTATAATATTAAAGTAATTTAAGTTTGCTAATAAGGAATGTTTCAATGAGCCGCCTTTTTTCACCTGTATCAATAGGCCAAGTTTCTCTGAAAAATCGAATTATTGTTCCCCCTATGTGCCAATACTCCGCAGAAAATGGCATGCCAACAGCATGGCATAAAGCCCACTATATGAACCTTGCTTTATCTGGTGCCTCTTTAGTTATTGTAGAAGCTAGCGCTGTTGTTCCTGAAGGGCGTATTACCTACAAAGATCTTGGTTTATGGAATGATGAACAAATGGCTGCAATGCAACAAATGCTCAACGATATCAGGCAGTTTTCAGATGCACGCTTAGGGGTACAAATCGCTCATGCAGGCAGGAAAGCATCAACTGATTTACCTTGGTTGGGAGGTAAAAGTATCCAGCCCACACAACCTAATGGTTGGCAAACTGTTGCACCATCTGCGCTCGCTTTTGGTGATAATGCGGTACCACATGCATTAACCATTGAAGAAATTTTACAGCTAAAACAACAGTTTATTGATGCAGCTATTCGTGCTGAAAAAGCAGGTTTTGACGTTATTGAGATCCATGCCGCTCATGGATATTTACTGCATGAGTTCTTATCACCAGTATCAAACTTACGACAAGATGAATATGGTGGATGCTTTAAGGGGCGTACTCGATTACTTATCAATATTTTCCATGAAATGAGAAAAGCGATTAACCCTAATATTGCAATTGGCGTGCGGATCTCTGCAACAGACTGGCTTGAATCGGGTTGGAATACACCTGAATCTATTGAGCTTACTGAATTACTAGAGGATTTGGGTTGCGACTACATTCACGTTTCGTCAGGTGGGCTATCACCAGAGCAACAAATACCATTGAGCCCAAATTACCAAGTCCCTTTAGCCCAAGCTATTCATGAAAATACCATGATGCCTGTCATTGCTGTAGGTCTTATCACTGAACCTTTACAAGCTGAAGCCATTATTGCAACCCACCAAGCAGATTTGGTGGCTATTGGCAGAGGGATCCTATTTGAGCCACGTTGGCCTTGGCGAGCAGCGAGCGAATTGAATGAACAGATAGATGTTGCGCCACAATACTTGCGCAGTGCTCCACATCAATTTAAACATTTATTTAAATAAAAATAATAAACTCGCAGCTATTGTTGATTGATAATAAATAGCTGCGAGTAATAAACAATTAACGCGCGTTAGTCGAACACTGTTGAACAAATTCAATCATGGTTTTTTGGAATTCAGGTTCTGCAGTACCTGATTTTTCTAATTCCGCATCCATACGTTTAAACTCAGCTAAACCATATTTTTCAATTGTTTTATCGTAGGCACAACCACAAATTGCACTGACCGCATTTGCCGTTTCACCTTGCGGGTTTCCTGATGCAACAACACAGGTATTCACAAAATTCTCTTTGTACTCCGCAATTTCTGATTTTTCATCAGAACATGCAGACAACACAACCATCGCTCCCGCCATACCTAATATTAATGCTAATTTTTTCATTTTATGCCCATTTCCTATTCAGCTTTAACTAAGGTGATAATAATAAACCGCTATTATTCCTAGTTCACGCTATTTTGGATATATCGTTTATATTTTCAATACCATTAATCTTAATACGCAAAATAAGACGCTCTTATTAAGATTAATATCCCTATCACTAACTATTCATAACAATCATAGCTGTTTTCTGGTAAAAAAGCTGTATTAACCCATTTTTTATTATGTGTATTTTACCTTGGTAATGAATTAGAACAACGCCATCGATAGTAGAATAATGATGATAAAATTAGCACACAACCCACAATTTGGATAAAAGGCATTCTTTCATGGTACCAAATCGCCGCGACAAAAACGGTCATCACGGGTTCAAGGATCATAATAATTGCCGCATTTCCTGCTGTGGTATTTTTTTGACCAATAAGCTGTAACACAAAGCGCAAACTCGTTGCTATCACCACACTAGCAATAAACCACATCATGGTAGGCGTTGTCATGCTGCTCGGCCATTCTTCTAAAAAGAATGACAAGACTAGCCCTGTCATTCCTGTACAAGCAAGTTGAATGGCCGTTAACGGTAAAAGAGGAATTGTTCGGGTATATAAACTGGTATAACAAAAATAGATAGCTTGGACAATTGCCGCGCCAAGAAACCACAGTTGACTTGCTTTAAATTCAAGTTGAGCCTTAAATAGGGTTAAGCATGCCAGCCCTAATACCGCAACAGGGAGTGCTTCCCAGAAATAACGAACAGGTTTATTTTTTAAAATAACCCATGCAACTAACGGAACAAATAACATAGCGAGGCTCATAATAAAAGCCCCTTCGCCAATTGAGTCTGTTATTGCCACCGCGTGGATCCAGAGCGCCATATTTAATGACATCCAACCGCCTGTCATTAATATTTTTGGTAATTGCTTCACCGTTATTCTATTTTTTTTCCCTCGGCAAAAAGGGGCTAAAATGATAGCAGCGAGTAAAAAACGACTACCAAGAAAGGCAAATATTGGCATTCCCTGCACAGCTTCTCGGGAAAATACCCATCCCCAAGCTGCAATTATCGTGGTAAGCACCAAGAAAAATTCTGCCTTTCTTTGTGAATACATGTGTTCCTCTGAATGAATTAACTGACTCGCAGCTACATCATACTGGCTTTTGCATGTAAACCAATCACATTTATGGCCTTTATCTCCGACTTCTCTAAATAAAAAATATCTCGCCAAAAAATAATAAATGTAACCTTAAATCAAGAGCCATTTCCTCTTAATAAAGAGGATTTTTCTCTTAAGCTACCTTTTTCCTTATTAAATAGATTAAATCTCATTTCAAATAGGATAAAAGAGGAAGTTTGCATAAAAGCTCATCAATTTTTCTTCTTGTATGACCTGAGATAATTAAGACAGGCGAACAGTGTCAATCTTACCGATTGAAGTTTTATCTTCAACTTAATGGAAGGTCATAGCATGGTTATTCAAAAAACATTACCGATAGATAACGATACAATCAAAAAGGTAAAGGCGGCGATCAATAAAAGAAAGTATGCACATGCCAACGAAATAAGTCTGTTATGGCAACACGCATTAAAATCATCGTCAGTCTGTAGTTGGGGGAAAGTGATGTTGATTTCTATAATAAGTGGCCTTGTTGTCACAATAGCCACTTCTTTGTAGCAAGGGATATTAAAAAGAAGAAATCGAGCCGATAGCCCGATTTCTATTGGTTGTTTTTAATGACTAATTCAGCTAATTACCAATAACCTAAGAATTTCCACCAAACGCTACCAATGAAGAACCAAATGGCTAAGTTAACCACACTCATGACAAAACCAGTTTTCCACCATTCAGCAAGAGTGGCATAACCTGACCCAAAGATAATCGGGGCTGTTCCTGTACCATAATGTGTTAATGACATCATTAGTGATGATGAGAATGCTAGCGTTAAGGCCAACAACATTGGTGGAGCGCCAAGCGCTAAACCTGCGGAGAAAAATGCCGCATACATTGCCGTAATATGCGCCGTTGTACTCGCGAAGAAATAGTGGGAATACACATAAATTAAAACAAGAATTAGCATTCCCCATACCCAGCTAATGCCCATTCCATCTATGGTTGCACCGACTGTTAATGACATCCATTTAATGAGACCGAGTTTTCCTAAGAAACTCGCCATCATCACTAAAGCGGAGAACCAGACAACCGTATCCCAAGCCCCTTTGTTTTTTAGCACGTCATCCCAATTAATGACTCCTGTTGCTAATAGAATACTCAACCCAATAAAGGCCGCAGTGGTAGCATTAACACTATATGCAGGCCCAAAAATCATTGCAGGTACACCGGCCCACATCAAAAGTAATAACCCAAAAACACCGAGCGTTATTTTTTCAGGCAATGAAACTGGGCCTAATTGCTGCAAACGTTCTTTGGCAAAATTTGGTGCATCCGGTGTTGAGGTAATTTCCGGTTTATACATAAAATAGATAACCAAGGGCATTAATATTAATGACACGATGGCTGGAACAAATGCGGCAATAGCCCACATCCCCCAAGTTAATTCATTTTCTTGGCTAGTCTCGCTAATTATCAAACTAACAATTAATGGATTGGGAGCTGTCGCCGTAATAAACATTGCGGAAGTAATCGGGTTAATATTGTAGTTAACGAGTGATAAGTAGCGCCCTATTTTACCTGCGGTTCCATCTTCGGCCTTTGACCCAAAACTATCTGAAATCGAACGCATAATTGGGTGAATAATTCCCCCTCCTCGCGCAGTATTACTTGGTGTGACAGGAGCCAAAATTGTTTCTGCTATTGCCAATGAATAAGCAATACCTAATGTTTTTTTACCAAATAAAGAAATGACATAATAACCTATCCTTGCCCCTAAACCTGTTTTATTCAAGCTCATGGAAACCATGATAGAAATACCAATTAACCAGATTAGGTCATTGGAAAAACCACTTAAAGCATCCGCAATTGCCCCTTTGGTTGATTCCGGATTAGTGACTCCTGTAGCTGCAACTAATGAAATTGCGACAATAGAAACACCCCCTATCGGTAAAGCTTTACCTATAATAGCAGCAATTGTGCCGACAAATAATGCCAAAAGGTGCCACGCATTTGGATTAACACCTTCAGGAACAGGAATTAAAAACCAAATAATTAATGTTATTGCGACTGCGATTAGAGTTGGAACAGGTTTTAAAGGTGTCAGTTTATTCATAAGGTTATCCATACACGTTTAAAGATGGAAATACAGAGTAATTTCAGTTATATATTCTAATTTTATCTTTAGATTAACAATATATAGCTCAAAAACCTTGATATTTATCAGTACGTAGATTCTTTTATGATAAAAACTCAAACTAATTTGTAACAATACGTAATATATTATTTCAGCAATTAATCTTCTGATATATCTTGCACACAAAAACAAGCTTATTCTTACATTAATAAGAGTAAGAATAAAACTGGGCTTATTATTTGCTTTTTTACTAGGCTAACAACACATAAACTCGCATTTTTCGTCTAATCAATTTTTTTCTTAATATACTAAAATTTCAATTATTTTTATAGAGCGTCATCAATTTATGATTGCTGAATCGAATTAATAAAATAAAATCAAGAAATATTCTAAATTGTGTTGAATATATAAAAAATTATAACAATGATAATAACTGATCAAAAAACGCACACTTTACTATTAAACCAATACTCTCTGCTTAATTTATATTAGTTATTATCTGATCTGATAATGCTAAAAAACACTTATAGTGAATATCCTTTGTTCTCATACACTTTTTATCCCTAATCTAATATGAGTAACAAAGCCCATCTAAATATGACTAATAAGGAAATAAAATGTCTACTGATAACATTTACACTACAAATGCTCAACGCCCATGTATTGTGTTATGTACGACCAATAACCATGAAAGTGCAATTAAAATAACCCAACATTTGTTAGCTAATCGTTTAGCTGCATGTGTTTCTCTACTCCCAGAAATAACATCAGTTTATCTATGGCATGGTAATATCACACAAGATAAGGAGATCTTACTATTGATCAAAACGACTCAAGGAAATCAACTCGATTTGTTTAATGAGATAAAAAAAATACACCCATATGAAACCCCAGAGCTCATTCGCTTAGACCCAAGCCAAATTGAAGATAATTATCTACAATGGCTGATTAACTCTATTAAATAGTAGATGTTCACCTAAATTGAATAACTAAAACGCTATAAATTGTGAGCAAATGTCGTTTTTGTATAAATTAATTCAACTGGTCGGCTATGGTTTACCGTAAATTAGTGCTATATAAATAGACTCGCTTTATATTTATTTTCCCTCCTCAAATATTTGGAGGTTTTTTTTGTCTAAAGTTGACTAGTGTATATTCCTTAAACTCGAAAAAAATCATAAAAAGCACAATTTATAAACAACATCGCTCACTGTTTTATTTAAATTATCATAAAAATTAATCTATTAAAGCCATATAAAGAATTCTATATTACCTTAGGCTAATATAAACCTAAGGTAATAATCACGAAATTAACTAAAATATTGCTTCCACACCAAGTCTAAACGTTCTTCCTGGGATAGGCATATAAATCACAGTTCCTGGGTCAAATGCATAGCGATTAGTGAAGTTATCAATGTTAAAATTCACATGAATATTTTTCGAAACATGATATTTGCCTAACAAATCGAATGTAGTGGTTGAATATAGCTTAGTTACTGGGGCCGCAGCGGTTCCCACTAGCCACTCATGAGGGTAGTCTTTGCCTGAGTTATAACGAACTCGCAAACCTGTTTGTAGTTTTTGATCAAACATTTTCACCCCAACAATACCGGTCACAACCTTTTTCGGTGGAATACGTGAAGGCGATAACCCCCAAGCAAACCCAACTGAATTACATGCCGTTGGAAGGCGACCTAACTCCATTTCGTCTCGTGAACATAACTCAGAATTGTTATAAAAAGTCGCATCGAAGGAACCAAATGTATAATTAGAATCGTATTTCAGTTCAATTTCATAACCTGAGAGTTTAAAGCTGTCATAGTTTTTCATTACGATATAAGGGTGATATACCCCCGTTGGGTTCACTCCTTGAGAGAGATAACCCTTTATATCATTATTAAAATAAGCCACACGTAATTTAGCATTATCTTCATCAAATATAAGGTTTTCTTTTTCTACATTCATTCCAACTTCAAATGATTTAGCATGTTCTGGTTTTAATGGAACATCTGGAGAATAAGAGTAGGTTTGCCCTGATGCTGTGGTCTCGAATAAACTCGGTTCTCTATAGCTATCAGAATATTTGGTATAAATATCAAATTCGTCAGTCAAATGAAAACGTAGCTCACCCATTAAATCATTTTTCGGGCCGTAGCTAATACTTTTACCTAAAACATGATCATCAGCATCGAAAGCGTGAATACGCCACCCAACTAAAGTACTCACCCATTCCCCTTTGTATGCCATATTGGTAAAGGCCGATTTATTCGTTCCTTTAGCATTACGCGTTACAGGATCTAACTCCTCACCAGGTATGGTTCCTTCTGGCGTCCAAATCGGTTGATAGGTTTTAGTCAATGGCTTTGATTTTTGTTGCATATACTCCACACCATAAGTGATATCGATAGGATAATCTGCAAACTCAGAGGTATTTTCTAAGTTAAAGCCCATTCGTTCATCGGTATAGCGATGCTGATATTGATTACCGTAGTGCGCGGTAACATCATCCGTTGTGCCATTACGTTGTTTAAATTTACCTTTTGTCCACCAAAGGCCTAAATTCATGTCTATCCATAATGAATCGGGTTTATAAGAATAGTTTAAAGAGGCAGTATCAATATCTGCGCTACCTAATGACCACTGCGGCATTTTCCCATCGAATTGGTACCAATACGCCGCTAAAACCTCTCCTGCTTTTTGTTCATGATGTCGGTAATTTAATTCAATACTTGAGTATGGGTTAAGATAAATATTAGTTTTTAATAATGTTGACTGACTTTCATAGCTGGTATTAACGACTTCTTGCCCAGGTTTAATAGGAGCATCTGTATTTTCGTATTTATGATAACCATTTTTACCGGCAAAGAAGTTCCCTTGTTTTCTATCACTATGAGCCAACAAAATGTCAAATTTATCATTTCGATATGCAACCCCAGTCGTGATAGAGCCATTATTAAAATGTGAATTCTTAACACCGTTTGAAACACGATACCCAGACTCGCCTTTTTCATCTGAAGCGATAGTCGGGCGTCGGTTATTATTGTAAATATTCCCCTTAAATAAGAAACCAAATTGGTCACCTTGGGGAATAATGTTATTTGCTGATAATGTTTTTAATTTAACCGTACCTCCGATGGCTCCTCCTGAGAATTTACTCATCGATGCCCCTTTTTCGATCTCAATTGTATCGATTAAATCCATATCCACATAAGTTCTATCTGTACTTCCTTGGTAACCACGCCAAGTGTTGGTTGATTGCAAACTGCCATCAATGATAATGGGGACTCGCCCGTTTCCTTGTAATCCTCGAATACCGATATCCAGTGCACCGGCTTCATTTCGTGCATTATTAACTTGCAATGAAGTTTCATTGGCAAATATATCTGAATTGGTCGTTCCTCTTACGGTAGAAATATCATTGGCGTCTATTTGCTTGCTATTTGACTTTATTTTGCTGGCTGTGACGAGAAGTTTATCTTTTTGAGTTGAGGTATTGGTTTGATTCGCTAATGCTGTGCTTGAAGAACATATAATAATTAAGCTAATTATGTTTTTATTTTGAAATATCATTTAAGTAATGCCTTCATTAATTAATGATGATTAGATAGACGTGAAGAAATAGCGTATAAAAGATGCGAGGATACATTTTTTATACTTTTCCATTTATGCATTTAAAGTAAATTTAAGTGCTATGCCATAGATGTAACTAGTTCGAAAAACCTTATTTATTGAATGGTTACGTACTCATTTCCCTTGTGAATATTATTAAGCCTTGGAATATACACCAATGATAATAATGATCAAGATCATAATAAATATCATTTGCATTATCATTAGTGTTATTGGTGTTAATTGACTTACCTTTATTCTTTAATCACATAAAAAAAGCGACTGATATGAATATCAATCGCTTTGTATTTAAAAATTGAGTGAATAAACTAATCTCGTAATGGCTGTTTTCTCACTGGCCTATCACCTGCAACATAATAATCTGCATCACTTGTAGGTAATGGAGGACGGTTTCGAATTTTATCGGCAATTTTCTCCGCGATCATGATGGTCGTTGCATTTAAATTCCCCGTAATAATCAACGGCATAATCGATGCATCGATAACCCGTAAATTTTCAATACCGTGAACTCGCCCTGCGCCATCAACTACCGCCATATCATCATGACCCATTTTACAGGTTCCGCATGGGTGAAAAGCGGTTTCTGCTCTCTCGCGGACAAATGCGTCTAGCTCTTCATCCGTACTAATCTGTTTTCCAGGGCTTATTTCCTCTCCGCGATATGGGTCAAGTGCAGGCTGAGCCATAATTTCACGGGTAATACGAATAGCAGCACGGAACTCTTCCCAATCCTGTTCCGATGACATGTAATTAAACAAAATGCTCGGATGTTGCCTTGGGTCTAAAGATTTTAAGCGAACACGACCTCGACTAGGCGAGCGCATTGAGCCCACATGAGCTTGAAAACCATGCTGATTGACTGCATTACTACCATTGTAGTTAATCGCCACAGGCAAAAAGTGGAATTGAATATTTGGCCATGCAAATTTTTCACTGGTACGAATAAATCCACCGGCTTCAAATTGGTTACTTGCCCCAATTCCAGTGCCTTGAAATAGCCATTCAGCACCGATTTTGGGCTGATTAATCCATTTTAATGCAGGATATAATGAAACAGGCTGTTTGCATTCATACTGCAAATACATTTCAAGGTGATCTTGCAGGTTTTGCCCAACACCGGGTAAAACATGGACAGGCGAAATATTAAATTCAGCTAAAACATCTTCAGGCCCCACGCCAGAGCGCTGCAAGATTTGCGGTGATGCTATCGCCCCAGCGCACAATAATACTTCTTTACGGGCTTTCACCACCGTAGGTACCGTGCTCTGGCCTTGGTAATACTTCACACCAACCGCTTTTTTCCCTTCAAACTCAATGGTATCTGTTGTCGCATGTGTCACAATGGTGATATTTCTTCGCCTTTTCGCTTGGTCCAAATACCCTCTTGCGGTGCTAGCACGTCGCCCTTGTGGTGTGACTGTGCGATCCATCGGACCAAACCCTTCCTGCTGAACCCCATTTAAATCATCTGTTTGCGGATATCCTGCTTGTACACCAGCTTCAACCATCGCATGGAATAACACATTATTGCCATTCTTCGGTGTGGTCACACTAACGGGGCCATCTCCACCGTGGTAATCATTAGGGCCAATATCACGTGTTTCCGCTTTTCTAAAATAAGGTAAACAATCGAGATAACGCCAGTCTTCTAACCCGGGCGCCTCTGCCCAACCGTCAAAGTCTAGAGCATTCCCTCGGATGTAACACATCCCATTAATCAATGATGAGCCACCAAGCCCCTTTCCACGTCCACACTCCATGCGGCGGTTATTCATATGCGGTTCAGGGTCAGTTTCATAAGCCCAATTATAACGTCGCCCTTGTAATGGGTACGCTAATGCCGCTGGCATTTGTGTGCGAAAATCGAACCGATAATCCGGTCCACCTGCTTCAAGGAGCAGCACAGTAACATCAGGATCTTCTGTCAGGCGGGTAGCAAGAACGTTACCGGCTGAACCAGCACCGATAATAATATAGTCATAGACCATTGTTATCTCCTCTGTTTCAGTCAAATTAAAATGATGTGATTAAAATACGGATGAAAACTCCCCGAGTTCTACTTGGATAGATTTGATTTGCGTGTAATTTTGTAGCGTCATAATGCCATTTTCACGACCAACGCCGGAATGCTTATATCCGCCCACAGGCATTTGAGCAGGTGATTCACCCCATGTATTAATCCAACAAATTCCTGCTTCTAATTGATGGATAACCCGATGTGCACGCGTTAAATCTTGTGTCACGACCCCAGCTGCAAGCCCATATACGCTATTGTTTGCACGAGCAATCACTTCATCTTCTGATTGATAACTCAAAATACTCATGACAGGACCAAAAATTTCTTCCTGCGTGATCTGCATTTCATCATGGCAATCGGTGAATACCGTTGGTGCAACATACGCACCTTGCGCAAAATCACCTTCCATTAAGCGTTCACCACCACACAATAGTTTCGCGCCTTGCTGTTTACCTAACGCAATATAACGCAATACATTTTCCATATGAGCAAAGCTGACTAATGGCCCAAAGTTAGTATTTTCGTCAACAGGTGAACCTATGTTAATCCGAGCTACACGCTCAATGATCTTGTCTTCAAACTGCGATTTAAGCGATTCAGGAACAAAAACCCTTGTTCCATTGGTACACACTTGGCCTGAACTATAAAAATTCGCCATCATGGCAATATCCGCGGCTTTATCTAAGTCTGCATCATCAAAAATAATGAGAGGTGATTTACCACCTAGTTCCATCGTCACCTCTTTTAATGAAGAGGCTGACGCATTCGCCATCACTTTTTTACCCGTTGCGATCCCCCCTGTGAATGAAACTTTGGCAATATCAGGGTGCTCTGTTAACCATTGGCCCACTTCACCGCCTTGCCCAGTCACCACATTAAATACTCCTGCAGGCACGCCCGCTTCCGTATAGATTTCAGCTAACTTTAAGGCCGTTAACGAAGTGACTTCACTGGGTTTGAATACCATAGCATTACCAGCTGCCAGAGCAGGTGCAGATTTCCATAACGCGATTTGGATGGGGTAATTCCATGCGCCAATCCCTGCCACTACCCCAAGCGGTTCACGACGAGTATAGGCAAACGCGCTATCACGCAGAGGGATCTGCTGCCCTTCTAACATAGGGATTAACCCTGCATAATATTCAAGGACATCCGCCCCTGTAACGATATCTACATAACGAGTTTCAGAAAGTGGTTTCCCCGTATCAAGCGTTTCGAGGTAAGCCAGTTCGTCGTTACGTTCCCGTAAGATATCCACCGCACGGCGTAAAATACGTGAACGTTCTATTGCGGTCATTGCCGCCCATACTTTCTGGCCTTGTTTGGCGCTTTCTACCGCCCATTGGATATCTTCAAGCGTTGCAGACTGCAAATGCGCGATAGTTTCACCATTTGCAGGGTTGACTGCAGGAAATTGCCCGCATTCAGGTTGTGAACTGTCGACATAGCCACCATGAATATAAAGCTTATGTATCGGTGGATGTTGCATATTATCTCCTCTGAATTGGTCATTAGGTTCCGATAACCTCTGCACGTTTCAGTTGCATATCGATATACTCGTTGGTGATCTTGAGTGCATCCTTAACAGGAAATTGCTCATTACTCAAAGCACTCCGTAACCATAAGCCATCAATTAAAGCAGCTAGTCCCTTCGCAGCCATCCGCGCATCCGCTTTGCTTAACACTCGCCCAAACTCATAACTTAAATTTGAATACAAACGCCGGTCATTGACCTGCTGTAAACGGTTTAAATTTGGTTGATGCATACTGCTAGCCCAGAAGGCTAACCATGTTTTCATCGCCGCCTCACTGGTTTGCGTTGGGTCGAAGTTACCTTCAACAATCGCTTGAATGCGTAATTTTGGCTCCGCCCCAGCTAACATGCGTAGGCGTATTGCTACCGCAAACCCCAATTGATATTGAATATGGCGCATAGTGGCTTCAAGTAAGCCATTTTTATCACGAAAATAATGACTAATAATTCCTGTAGAAACTCCGGCTTTACGGGCAATTAACACAAAACTGGCTTCCTGCATTCCAACTTCATTAATCACTGCCAACGTGGCTTGGATTAACTGCTGTTTACGTATCGACTGCATTCCTATCTTCGGCATGGTATTTGAACCTAAAAAATACATTGATCCCTTGTATTAAACGTTTTTTTAATTGAATGTTCAATCAATATTAACTATTGTTTACAACAATTCGTTCACAATTAGCATAAAGGAGAGGATAACAAAAATCAAATCTTAGCTGATAAATCAATTAGTTAGCTTAGAAAGTAATTTTAACCTGTTAAATAAATAAAAATGTGGAACTACCAATGACAACTCAAAATAGTCCAAAAAATAAGCAGAAGGATAAATTGAATTCTGTGGTTTTTTTTACTTCCGCCGGCCTTATTCTGGCGTTTTCTTTTTTCACCATCTTGTTGACCGAAACAGCAAATCAGTGGATCGTTGCCGCCCTTGGGTGGGTATCCAAAACCTTTGGTTGGTATTACTTGTTAGCAGCGACGCTGTATATTGTTTTCGTCATTTTCGTTGCCACCTCGCGCTTTGGTAATATCAAGCTCGGCCCCGAGCAATCTAAACCTGAATTTAGCGTACTAAGTTGGTCTGCGATGCTATTCGCCGCAGGAATTGGTATCGATTTAATGTTTTTCTCTGTCGCTGAGCCGGTCACTCAATACATGCTGCCGCCAACGGGTGAAGGCGAAACCTTAGAAGCAGCTCGTCAGGCGATGGTGTGGACCCTGTTCCACTATGGCCTAACGGGCTGGTCTATGTATGCCTTAATGGGGATTGCACTGGGTTATTTCAGTTATCGTTATAACTTGCCGTTAACCATTCGCTCCGCACTTTATCCTATTTTTGGCAAACGGATTGACGGCCCGATTGGCCACACCGTGGATATTGCTGCGGTACTAGGGACGATTTTCGGTATCGCAACAACTCTGGGGATCGGTGTTGTTCAGTTAAATTATGGACTCAAAGTATTATTCGATTTACCCCAAGGGCTTCCCGTGCAAAGTGGATTGATTCTGCTGTCGGTGATTATGGCAGTGATCTCCGCTACATCAGGGGTAAATAAAGGTATTCGCGTGTTATCAGAGCTCAATGTGCTTTTGGCACTTGGCTTGATTTTATTTATCTTATTTGTCGGAGATACCGAGTTCTTACTTAATGCCTTAGTACTGAATGTAGGGGACTATATCAATCGCTTTATGGGGATGACTCTCAACAGCTTTGCCTTTGATCGCCCAACCGATTGGATGAATAGCTGGACGCTGTTTTTCTGGGCTTGGTGGGTCGCATGGTCGCCATTTGTTGGCTTATTCCTCGCGCGTATATCTCGCGGTCGAACGATTAGACAATTTGTGATTGGCACTTTAATTATTCCGTTTGTTTTCACACTATTGTGGTTATCTATTTTTGGTAATAGTGCATTGTATGAAATCATTCACGGTAATAGCGAACTTGCTAAAACCGTGCTCGACGCACCCGAAAAAGGCTTCTATTCACTACTTGAGCTTTACCCCGGCTTTGGCCTAACCGCTTCCGTCGCCACAATTACTGGGTTGTTGTTTTATGTCACCTCTGCGGACTCCGGTTCTTTGGTGTTAGGCAATTTCACCTCAAAACTCAGTGATATTAACAACGATGCGCCCAATTGGTTGCGGATTTTTTGGTCTGTCGCGATTGGTTTACTCACCTTAGGGATGTTAATGACAGATGGCGTCGCTGCGTTACAAAATACGACAGTGATCATGGGCTTACCATTTAGTTTTGTTATCTTCTTTATTATGGCAGGGCTATATAAGTCATTAAAAGTTGAGGACTTTAGACGAGTTAGTTCGTTAAATACCAATGCGCCAGCACCACTGTATGGCAATGGAACACTCAATTGGAAACAGCGTTTGGGACGAGTGATGAATTTCCCTGGAACAACGTATACCCAGCGAATGCTTGATTTAGTCTGTATTCCAGCCATGCAAGAAGTGGCAAAAGAGCTCAGTTTAAGGGGAGCAAAAGTGGAATTTAACACCTTACCACCGATTGCTGATGAGCGATTAGACCATTTAGAGTTAACGGTCGACCTTGGCGAAGAACAAAGCTTTATTTACCAAGTATGGCCTCAGCGCTATTCGGTTCCTGGTTTTACCTATCGCGCACGTTCAGGAAAATCCCATTATTACCGCTTAGAAACTTTCTTATGGGAAGGTTCGCAAGGGAATGATTTAATGGATTACACTAAAGAACAAGTGATCAGTGATATTCTCGACCAATATGAAAAACATATGAATTTCATACATTTAAGCCGTGAAGCTCCCGGTGCAACCTTAACATTCCCTGAATCTGTATAATGTGATCTCTAAGGGGGCTATGCTCCCTTAGAGTCAACACACAAACAAATAATTAATAAGGGCGACCTGCTTGCTCCAGCATTTTTTTCATTTGCTCGCGGTCATTCATCCAAGCCATTGAATTAGGGCACCCTGCTCCCGTCGGGTTAACATCACACACATTAAAACGCTGTGGAAACGCGTTTTCATCTGCATTTCGCTGTTCTAACAACGCTTGATAACTTTGTTCTTCTTGAGAAAGTTTCTTTTTGGGATCAAAGACAAACTTTTGTTGTGCCTGTAATTCTTTAATTCCTTGGTAGTCTTTATCAAACTCGCGATCAGCGGGTGACTTTTCTTTAAATGTAAAGTCGCTGGCAAAGCCATAAGAAGTGAAACAAAGAAAAATAATAACAATAACCTTTTTAAACATATCAATTTCCTGCTGTGTCCATAAGCGAATATTATATGTCAGCAGCAACACTGAATGTTGAATAATAATAAGTGAAATTTATAAAAACCTTAATATTCAAATAAGTAATTTACATGAGTTATTAAATCAATTGATTGATACATCGTTGTTATTGGCTTATCCGAATACTAAGGGTGTTTTTTCACCAACCATCCCCCACATCAACCCATTAATTTCTGTTACTTTTCAACCTTGTTATCCTCTTCAATTTTGTCCAAGTATATAAGCTCAACTTCAAAACAAATCAGAATAATTAATTAGTTCCATTATGGGTTTATTTTAAATCTGTTGGTTGTTTTTATGGCAATGCGAAGATGAAATATTAATCTCAAAAAGGGTGTTTACACAGCATATGATGATGCAAATGGCAATCTAAGCGTCTCTGCTAATTGGGGTAATACAAATTTGAAAGAAGGCAAAGCGCCAGCTCCTAGATAAAAAGTGGAGGTAGGCGAATAAGCAAATATCAGTATATGATCCAGCTTTCTGAACGCAGTCGACAGCGAATCACTTCCATTTCCATGATCATAACCGACCTATAACCTATTAGGTTACTAATAATTTTTGTTCTTGTTCCAGAGTCTATTTTCTATAAAAGTGACCTTGTCCTATCAATTACACCGTAGAGCATAGGCTGAAATTTCCTTTTATAAATAAACTAAGGGTATACAATGCATAAAACTTATTTTGGTCCTTATATGGATGTCAGTGTTGATGCAACTTGGAATGATTGGCAAAATTACCCAAATGGCAGGCCTAATGCAAAATATAGCCAAGCCGCTATTAAGTATGGGGTAGATATACTGTCTCTTGGTTTTTTAACCGCCACATTAGATAAAAAAGCAGCATGGTCAGCCCAGCCATCCATGCCAATTAGCTGGGCTAAACCTTTGTGTGATGAACTGATTGCTGGCGGTGTTAAAGTTGCTGTTTCATTTGGGGGAGCTGCTAACCAAGATGTTTCATTGGTACAAACACAAGAACAACTCATCAACACCTACCAAGAAGCCATTGATACACTCAATGCCTCACATATTGATTTAGATTTCGAGAATGGTCTGTACGATGCTGATAATGCATTTTCTGCCTTAAAAGTCATTGTAGATAATAATCCACAAATCACCCTCAGCTTAACCTTGCCGACTATGCCAACAGGGCTAACCAGCACAGGCTTAGCACTCGTGAAAAAATCGGTTGATGCGGGTTTAATGATGAAGGTTAATGGGATGGCAATGGACTACTATGACCCGAATATCACGAGCCTTGGGGATGCAGCGGTTAAAGCCGCCAATAGCATCAAAAACCAACTAAAACCGCTATATCCAGAGATAGACGATAACGAACTATATAATTATGTACAAATTACACCCATGATTGGTCTCAATGATGACCTCACCATGTTTAACTTTAATGATGTCAATATTCTCGCTGAATTTGCTAAAAATAATGGCCTTAACTTGGTGTCAATGTGGAGCTTAACCCGTGACCGCCCGGGAAATAAACCTTTCCCAGAGGCCATAAGCTCTGGCAACCCAGAACAAACCTATGAATTTGAATATACCGATTTATTTACTCAACAACTTAATTCATAAATAGCCCATATCACCAATATTATGGATATTGGTGATAACCCATTTTCTGTGAAATATTACGCCCGGCTGTTTTCAGTAATTCGACATAATCGCCAATGCGTTGTTCATCAAAACGAATAGTTGGGAATGAAATCGATAACCCTGCAATCACATGGCCTAACCTGTCATACACTGGTACTGCAATGCAGCGCAGGCCTAACTCCTGCTCTTCTCGGTCCTGCGCATAATGGCACTCACGAACTGTGGCTAATTCCGCCAGCAAGTCCTCTAAGGTTAAAATCGTCGTTGCTGTTTTTTGGCTAAAGGTTTCATCTTTCAATGCCAAACGAATCGTTTGTTCATCTTGCCAAGCGAGTAAAACCTTACCGATTGCTGTGCAATACAATGGGTTACGACGCCCAACTCGTGAATACATGCGCAAATTATAACTCGAGTCGATTTTATGAATATAAATAATGGCGTCTTCATCTAATGCACCCAAATGCACCGCTTCATTCGTCAGTTGGCCTATATGGCGCATTTCCTTATCTGCAATTTCGATTAAATCAACATACTCGAGGGATTTCGCACCTAATTCGAAGAGCTTCAAGGTCAGTGAATACTTATCTGCCTCACCTTCTTGTTCGACATAACCCAACTGCTTCATCGTTTGTAAAAAACGAAATGTGGTGGCTTTTGACATCAACAAACGTTGGGACAATTCAGATACGCCAATCTCCTTTTGCTCTCCAAGGGCACTAAGAATACTAAATACCTTTACTACCGCTGACACGGCATCCGTTTGTGTTGTCTTATCCATTACCTTTCCATCATCCTATAAATTGCATCCTATAAATTGATAGCAATATTATACCCCAAATTAACGAAACTAACTGATATCACCTAAGTTTGAGTAGCATAATTGTCTCTTCATACAAAAACAAGAACGATGATTCGATATTTTTAAAACGGCGTTTCATTTTTATTGAAATTGGCAATGAAATGCGCTTTAATAGCACTATCAAGTCAGCAATAGTTTACTAATTCGGTGGTGAAAATGAGTGCATATCCGCAGGTTGCCGTTATTGGCGAATGCATGGTTGAGTTGCAAAAATCGGGTGAGCTTTATAAACAAACGTTTGGTGGGGATACACTAAATACCGCACTATACCTGTCTCGTTTAACCAAAGATCACAGTGTGACAACCCGTTATATCACCGGTTTAGGCAAAGACCCATTCAGCCAACAAATGCTAAATAGTTGGCAGCAAGAAGGCATCAATACTGAAGAAGTGTTTATTTCAGACAAACATTTGCCCGGGATGTATTTGATCGAAACCGCTGCTGATGGCGAGCGCCGTTTTTTCTATTGGCGAGATAATGCCGCGGCAAAATTTTGGCTTGATGAGAACAGCAAAGCACACACACAGCAAATTCTAAATTCACAACAATTTATCTATTTAAGTGGCATCAGCCTAGCCATTTTGCCTGACGCTTCACGTCAGTTACTATTTGAAATATTACAACAAGCTAAGCAGCATGGTGCCAAAATTGTGTTTGATAATAACTATCGCCCAGCACTTTGGCCATCGAAACAAGCCGCTCAACAAGTATACCAGCAAATCCTCACGTTAACCGAGATCGCTTTTCTGACCTTTGATGACGAACAACTGCTTTACGGTGATATTGATGAAACCGATGCGATTGCCCGTACTCAGCAATATGGTGTGAAGGAAATCGTGATCAAGCGCGGGTCCGATGCCTGTTTTGTGGTTATTGATAATGAACGAATTGAAGTTCCTGCCAATAAAATAAGCCATGTGGTTGATACCACTGCCGCAGGGGATTCTTTCAGTGCCGGCTACCTTGCTTGCCGTATTTTAGGTGGCACCCCATGCGAAGCCGCAAAAACAGGTCATTTACTGGCTGGAACTGTCATCCAACACCGGGGAGCGATTATTCCATCCAAAGCTATGCCAACCACTGCTTTAGAAACATGTTAAGAGGCTTTAACCATGAATCAATTACTTGAAAGAATTAAGAAACTCAATGTTGTTCCTGTTATCACCATTAATAGTGCAGAGCATGGTGCGCCATTAGCAAAAGCCTTAGTGGAAAATGGCCTGCCATGTGCAGAAATCACCTTCCGCACCCCGGCCGCGGTACAAGCGATTAAAAATATGCGTGCTGCCTACCCTGAATTACTGATTGCCGCAGGTACCGTATTAACCACAGAGCAAGTTGATCAAGCCATTGAAGCGGGTGTAGATTTTATCGTCAGCCCAGGCTTTAACCCCAAAATTGTCGCCTACTGCCAACAAAAGAACGTGATTATTATTCCTGGGGTGAATAACCCAAGTTTAGTAGAACAAGCCCTTGAATTTAATCTCACCACGTTGAAATTCTTTCCAGCCGAAGCCTCTGGCGGGGTTGCCATGCTCAAAGCACTCAGCGCCGTTTACCCGGTTAAATTTATGCCAACTGGCGGTATTGGTGTGAAAAATATAAAAGAATACACAGCACTACCTTCTGTATTAGTGTGCGGCGGTTCATGGATGGTGCCCAATAACCTTATTGATAGTGAGAACTGGCAAGAGCTTGGCAAACTCATTGCCGAAGCCGCAACTATTTAATTAACAATAAAAAAATCTCGTTGTCGTTATTACGCCCTTACTGGATGGTAAGGGCTTTTTTGTTGTTCGTATTCATTAAAATATTATTTAATTATTAGCTTTATCAAATTAATCAAAAAAATATAATACAATTTACTAATAATTTAGATTTTAGATGTAATTATAACCACCACAAACCTAATTTACTTATTAAGGTTCGTGGTGGTGAACAATTAAACTATTAGCTAACTAACCAATAAAACGTTTTAATTGTAGCCGCAGCATCTCATTTTCACGCTGAAGCCGCTCATTTTGCTCCATCAAGCTCATTGCCATTGCAATTCCCGGCCAGTCAATTTCGAGCTCATGGTAAAGTCGCACTGCCCTTCTTACGATGATCACAGCGTGGTCATCAAATAACCATTCATTAGCAGTTTCAATGGGTTGAACTATCCCAAGGCCGACAATTTCCCGTAATTCCTCTTCCGCAATACCCGTGTGAATACAGAAATCAATAACGGTTAATGATGTGAACTGTTCCATTATTTGCCTCCCCAATTTTTACGTGGGTCAAAACTCTGTTGGGTCTCCGCCAATTTCTGCCACAGCGCATCCGCTTCTGCATTACTGCTATTTGGCATCACGATTTTTATAATCGCATACAGATCCCCTGCTGTACCTTTATGTTTCAGTCCTTTACCTTTAATACGTAATTTTTGTCCGGCTTGGCTATTAGCAGGAACAGTGATCACAATTGGGTCTTTTAAGGTCGGTATAGTGACTTTTGTCCCTAAAGCAGCCTCCCACGGGGCTAGCGGCACGACCACTTCTAAATCATGGCCTTTGATATCAAATAATGGGTGTGGTGCAATGCGGATGGTTATCCATAAATCGCCATTTTCACCGCCATTTTCCCCCGCAGTGCCTTGCCCTTTTAAACGGATGCGTTGCCCGTCAATCACGCCTGCTGGGATAGTGACATTAAGTGTTTTGGGAACTTCATTTTCGATAAAACCAAAAGCGTTATAGACCGGTAGGTTATAACTGATGGTACGCTTATGCGACTCTTGACTTTCTTCAAGGAAAATAGCCAATTCAACTTCTAAATCCTGCCCACGATGACTGCGCGCCTGTCTTGTGCTGCCACCCCGTGCTCGTTGAGAAAACATCGATGAAAAAATGTCATCAAAGCCACCTGCATCAAACCCTTGCTGGGAATAGGTGTGGCTTTGTTGGCCTTGGTTAGCTTGGTTAGCTTGGTTAAAATAAGGGTCATTCCTGTGTTCCCACATTTCATCGTATTCTGCACGTTTTTCTTTGTCACCAAGTACCGCCCAAGCCTCTGCAATTTCTTTAAAGCGCGCTTCGGCATCCGGTTCTTTACTAACGTCAGGATGATATTTTCGCGCTAAACGGCGATACGCGGTCTTAATGGTTTTTAAATCATCAGTGCGTTTAACACCCATGATGCTGTAATAATCCTTTAGTTCCATAGTCATATCTCGTTCACTTGTCTGTTGAATAGAATTCTTATGGTATTTACCCAGTTGGGCTAAACATCACAACTACCTTGAATTTAACTTAGGACATTTACGCAGTAATTGGAATAGCTAGGCTATGATAAAATTCCACAAAAAACAGGAAATTTACGTTATTTCAGGCTAAACCTATAAGAGTATCGTTTGATTACGAGGGGAACTCTATGGATGCTATTGCCAGTCGCCTGAACTATAAAGTCAACTTTGCTATCTCTATTGAGGATTTTATTCGGTTAATTCGCCAGTCTCCATTTAAGGAAATGGTGCCAACCGATAATCTTACTCAATTAGATGCGATGCTGAATAATGCGGATTTATTGGTTAGTGCATGGGATGGCGAACAAGTCGTCGGCTTTGTCCGCACAGTAACAGATTTTAGTTCTTGTTGTTATATCTGCGAACTGGCCGTTGATGCTCATTATCAAAAACACGGCATCGACCGCCAATTAATGCGCCTCGCCGCTGAAGAGCTCCCCGCCGACTGCCAGATTTTATTTTTTTCCACCGACAGTAACCTCACCGAATATTTAAAACTGGGCTTCACCCAATCCCCAAGAGCGTGGCATACCACGGCAGGGAACTATTTGGCTAAATCTGCCAATGAAAATTAATATTGAGATATTATTTAGCAATACGATGCTTTAAACATTTACACAAAATAAATTTAAGAAAAGATCTTTTAACACCAATGCGGATGCTCTAAATAATTCAGATTGTGGGTAGAAGA